>CAMAUB010000061.1 GCA_945861315.1 Chlamydia trachomatis | reverse complement strand
ATTTCAACATTTTGGACTACAAAATCACACTGACATTGTCACCATTGGAAAGCTTGCTCAAGTTTGTGCAACATTCTATCCAAAAGCTTTTACACCAAAGCCTGGACTACTCTCTCAAACCTTTACAGCAAGTACTGCTCAAATTCGCTGTAGCAAATCAATCATTCAAAGCCTTCTTGAAGATGGATTTTTAGGTGAGCATGGGAAAAATATGGAAATTCGTCGCCGTTTTGTTGATCATTTTGAGCAAATTAGAAAACGGCACCCAAGTCTCATTGAGGGGCCCTATGGTAGCGGACTTATGATTGCTTTTACTCCATTTGGAGGAAACAAAGAGAAGGTTATCCCCCTATTGCATGCCCTTTTTCGAGCTGGCATCATTGCTTTTACGACAGGAGAAGATCCTTTGCGTATCCGTTTTTTAGTCCCAGCAGGTGGCATCATCTTTGACCAGATTGACCATATAGCAGCTCTTTTAGAAAAAGAACTGATTGGATTAAAATGATCTTACTGCGCCGTAGTACCCGCAAAGACCTAGAAGCTTATATTGCCTTCTCTGAGGAAGCGAGCATGGGAATTACGACTCTTCCTCAAAACCCAATGATACTTGAACAAAGACTCAAAGAAGCAGAAAAAGGGTTTAAAACAGGAGTCTTTCTCTTCTCTTTAGAGTGGAATGATCAGGTTATTGGAAGCTCAGGAATCACTGCGCATAGAGGAGTAAGCTTCCCTTTGCACGCTTATCAAATAAGAAAAACAAAACTCAAAAACAAAGAGCTTAATATTGATCGACAAATAGATATCCTCCACTTTCATACGATCAAAACCTACCCAACTGAGCTTGGCTCTCTCTTTTTAAGAGAGTCTTTTCGGGGGCGTGGTTTAGGAAGCCTTCTCTCCTATGGACGCCTTCTTTTCATAGCAGAATTTCGCTCTCACTTTGCACCTGTTGTGATGACAGAACTACGGGGCATAAGTGATAACGATGGACACTGTCCTTTTTGGGAGGCTGTTGGCTACCACTTCTATCATGCTGATTTTAGGCAAGCTGACTACCTACGTATTGCCCACCCTAAAAGTGTTGATGAGCTCTTTCCACATCTTCCTATTTATTGCGATTTGCTCCCACAAGAAGCGCAAAAGAGTATTGGAAAAACACACCCACAAACAGAGCCAGCCAGAAAACTTCTTGAAAAACAGGGATTTATCAATTCAAATGTTGTCGATCTTTTTGATGCAGGACCGCATCTATATGCGCCAACACATAAGATAGAGGCTGTGCGCAACTGCCGCATCGCTAAAGTGCACGAGATCAAAGAAAAGATCGACTCTCCCATGGAACCTATTTTGATTGCAAACAGACAAGAGGACTTTCGAGCCACAAGCGCCCCTATTTTGGGACGAGGAAATAAAATGACGATTTCTGAAGAGGTGGCACACCTTCTACATCTAAACGTTGGAGATGAAATACGGTATACTCAAACAACTTGAAAACACATTTTATCAATGGAAAATGGATTGAGGGAAAAGGAGAGCCATTTTACTCCAAAGACCCAATGACAAATGAAATCATTTGGGAAGGAAGGCAGGGAACAAACCAAGAAGTTGATGCTGCTATTTCAGCTGCAAGATCAGCTGCTGCTAGTTGGGCCTCTTTTGGGGTTAAAGAACGAATGGTGTTGATCAAACACTTTCAAACACAAATTGAAAAGCACAAAAAAGAACTAGCACTTTGTATCTCAAAAGAGAGTGGAAAACCACTTTGGGAATCGCATAGTGAAGTCTTGGCTATGACGAATAAAGTTGCACTCTCAATGAGTGCTTATGAAGAGCGCTCGGGGACAAAACAACTCTCGCAAACTCTAACTCTTTCCCATAAACCTCATGGGGTGGTTGCAGTTTTTGGGCCCTACAATTTTCCAGCACACCTACCTAATTCACACATCATTCCAGCCCTAATAGCCGGCAATACAATTGTCTATAAAGGGAGTGAGCATACGCCAAGTGTTTCTCAAGCGGTGATGCACTACTTTGAAAAAGCACGCTTTCCAAATGGGGTTATTAATCTCTTACAAGGAGAAGCACAAACAGGACAATACCTAGCGCTTCACCCCGATCTTAATGCTGTTTTTTTCACAGGAAGTGCACGCGTTGGAGCTCTTTTACATAGTCAATTTGCCGCTCACGTAGAAAAACTTCTTGTTCTTGAAATGGGAGGAAATAACCCTCTTGTTGTCAGCAAGGTTGAAAATGAAGCAGCAGCAGCGCTCATCACAATTCAATCTGCCTATCTTACAGCTGGACAACGCTGCACCTGTGCCAGACGCCTCATTATCATCAACAACGATCGCTTTGTTAAAACGCTTATTGAGATGATTCGAACCATTCATATTGGAGATTTTCGAGATCAACCCGAACCCTTTTTTGGCCCTGTTATTAATCTTGCTCAAAAAAATAAACTACTAGCAGCACAAGAAAACCTCATTGAGCTTGGTGGAAAAGCTCTTCTGAAAATGAAATCTCTCAAAGAAGGAACTCCCCTGCTCTCTTGCGGTCTCATCGATATGACAAGCGCCATTAAAATCCCCGATATTGAATATTTCGGTCCCCTTTTGCAGCTCATCACAGTCTCTAATCTCGATGAAGCAATCGCTGTTGCCAATGATACGCAATACGGCCTGTCAGCTACCCTTCTCTCTTCATCTGAAAAGGAATTTACTCACTTTTTTAATAGTATCAATGCTGGTGTCATCAATTGGAATGAACCCACAACTGGCGCCTCATCCTTAGCACCATTTGGAGGAGTGAAAAGAAGTGGAAATTTTCGCCCAAGTGCCTACTATGCTGCTGACTATTGTGCCTACCCTGTTACTTCGAAAAAAAATCAGCAACTCGACTTACCCCAAACACTACCTCAAGGAATTTCATGGATGAAGTAAATTTTGATGGACTTGTAGGTCCAACTCATCACTACGGAGGACTCTCGTTTGGCAATCTTGCCTCGATGCAACATGCTAAACAGACATCTAATCCAAAAGAAGCTGCTCTTCAAGGTCTTAGAAAAATGAAACTCTTAATGGACCTTGGTATGACTCAAGCTGTCATTCCCCCTCAAGAGCGTCCCTCGCTCTTGCATCTGCGCTTGATTGGATTTACAGGAAAAGATCATGAGGTGATTGAGAGAGCAGCCAAACAAACACCTCACCTCTTCTATGCTTTTAGCTCTTCTTCTTTCATGTGGACAGCCAATGCAGCAACTGTTTCTCCTTCTTTAGACACCCCTGATCAAAAGCTGCACATTTCCATAGCCAACCTACAAACAGATTTACATCGCTCCATTGAAAGTGAGGCAACCTACACTCTTTTTAAAACACTTTTTCCAAAAGCGATTGTTCATCCACCCCTTCCTAAAGGAGGCAAGTTTGGTGATGAGGGGGCCGCTAATCACACGCGACTAGAAACTGGTGAGCAAATCTTTGTCTATGGAAGTTCAGCCTTCAAAGATGTGCACTCTCATTTCCCTATCCGTCAAAGCTTGGAAGCTTCCATGTCAATTGCTCGTCGTCATGGTGTGAAAAAAGCCATTTTTCTTCAGCAAAATCGTGAAGTGATTGACCAAGGAGTTTTCCATAATGATGTGATAGCAACAGGGCATGGAAAGCTCTATCTCTATCATGAAAAAGCGTATGTAGATGACACCGAGCTAGCTTATCTAAATCCTTTTAAAGTGAGTGAAAGCATGCTCCCTCTTAAAAAAGCCATTTCATCTTATCTCTTCAATTCTCAAATCATAACTCTTCCTAATCAAGAAGTTGCGCTTATTGCCCCAGAAGAGTGTCGCACGCTCAACCTCGATTGGCTCCCCATTAAAAAGCGTTATTTTATTGATCTAAAGCAGAGCATGCAAAATGGAGGAGGACCCGCATGCCTTCGCCTTCGCATCTTGATGACAAAAAAAGAGCAGCAGCAAACCCACCGCCCCATCTTCTTAACACCTGTTTTATATGAAGCATTAGTTAAGTGGGTTTCAACGCATTACCGCGATCGACTTACGCTTGAAGATTTAGCCGACCCTCTCTTATTAAGAGAGAGTCAAGAAGCGCTGAAAGAACTGTCTAAGTTACTTAAGTTAAATAAATTATACAGATTTTAAATTGAAATAAATTTTTTAATTTGTTATAATATAGGCGTTATATCTTTAAATACAAAATAGATTATTAGTAGAGAATTATAATTTAAATTATGCTATAATAACGAGATATACGGAGAGGTAAATATCATGACTCAACCCATTAGTTCAAACCACCCACCCCACAAACACGAGCCACTTGAGACACAAGACACAGCGTCAGTCCAACAAAGAGCGTCTAGCTCTAAAACAAAGCCTCCTTCTTTAATGTTTCTTATTGCTCGTCTCATGCTAGAGACCTTAAGTGTCATTACAAATGGAATGTCCATCCGCTCTCAATCTATCAGTCAAAACCAAGCCTCTGCTGAAGCAGCGCTTCAAATGAACTCTGCTGAGCACTTAGTTCAGGTTGACAACGCTTCCGGTGTAGCGCTTGGAACGTTTACACAAGAAACGGACACTAATAGCCAAATTCAACAGGTCCGCCTTGTGATTAATGGCGATATCCAACTGATAAATACACAATCATCAACTGAGATGACAAATGAAAGTGCTCAAGCTCAGCTATTGTCCGCGACCTATCAGCAAGCTTCAGGAGCATTACAAACAATTGTAACTACAACATTTGCAGCAAACCTGACTCAAGCACCTCATTAAAATTAAGGAGTCTTTATGTCATCAATACCAAATCAATCGCAAACGACTCAAGGAGCGCACCCTCCTGTAAAACCAACTGAGATGAAAGCTGTTGAGCTTGCTGTTGAGCATAAAAAGGAAGGCGGGCAGCAGGTAGACTTTTTATTCATAGTTTGGCAAGCATTTTACAGCACCGTACAAATTGGTCAAGAGTCATCTCAAACGCAGGCAAACATGCTTTTTTCCACGCAAACGGCGGAATGTGCCACCAACCAAATTTTAGCTGCCTACCAATTCGCAACGGTTGCACCCACACAAATGGGCTCTTCTTGGAACCCTGCTTTCGCTGTAATTTCTGAGACAAATGATAGGGTGCAAGCACTTATTAGCATTACCCAGAATACGGCGGCGATTGAGCAACAAACTGGACAAGTACAGCAGACTAATGCTAACACTGCCATTCAAAATACTACTCAAGCGATACAGCAGGGGTATGGAATAGCCAAAGAGATGATGGCTATTACTCAACAAATTAGTACAACCTAACTAGGAGCCTAAACTTATGTCATCAGGATCTGTTAGTGGAGGCCAAACTCCACACAACATAAATCAAGCTGAAACGGCACATGAAGCACACACAGGCAGTATTGCACCCAACTCTCCACAGATGATCAAAGCACTACATGCAAACAAACAAAATTTCTTTGTAGCTGTCTTCTTTGCCCTTCTTTCATCAATGAATGTCATTGCAGATCTAGCACAAACTCAAGCTATGAGTATTCAAGTTAATGCCACACTTCAGATGAAGATGAACCAAGGCATGAACAAAATGCAGCAAATTCCTGTTCCACTTAATGCAACATCTATTCAGTTAAAGAACTATGACAGTCTCAATGCCAACATGACAATCGTCAGACAAAATACACAAGGTACTGTCTTAGCTGCCCGCCAAGAGGGTCAGCAGCTTTCAACTCAGGCTCAAATCTATGTCGAATACATGCAACAAATAGGTAGTCAGGTGACGGCTGTGCTATCAATCATTATCACAGTAACTCAATTGATCAACAAGATCAGCCCAGGCGCTAGTCAAGGTTAACCTTATGTTCCCTCTGAGAGGAAAGCCAAATACTCCCAGTAGCTATACCGTTTATCGCGTCGTTTGCCTGTGATTTCTTTTAAGATTTCAGTTGTGACAAACTGGTCTACCAACGCTTTGGCCCCTTGATAAGAAATCTTGAAGTGACCCGCTACATCATTGATGCTAAGATGAGGTTTTTCAAAGAGATAATCCAGTAAAGCCATTGCATAAGGAGTTGATAGTTTTTTTAAGATGAGTCTTTTTTTATGGTCTTCTTGAAGCTGAAGTAAGTTTTTAATCGTTTGGAGAGCGGATTGAGAAGTCCAAATGATCCCTTTTAAAAAAAACATGATCCATTGTTCATAATCCCCTCTTTCTCTAACCAGATTCAGGCGGTCATAGTACTCTTGGCGATGAATTTTCAAATAATAACTCAAGTAGAGAAGAGGATATTGAAGCACTCCTTTCCAATAAAGATAGAAAGTGATCAGAAGTCTTCCCAAACGACCATTCCCGTCTAAAAAGGGATGGATCGTCTCAAATTGGTAATGCATAAGAGCGCAGTTAATCAGCAAAGGAAGTGTGAAGTCTTTGTGCAGGAAAAGCTCTAATTCTCCCATGGCATCAATAGCTTCTTTAGGGGGTGGCGGAACAAAAGAAGCCGTAGCTAAGTTAGAGCCAGCAGAGCCGATCCAATTTTGGCTCTTTCTAAATTCCCCAGGTGTTTTTTCTTTTCCACGAGCATCCTCAAGTAAGATTTCGTGAATTTCTTTAATTAAGCGAATACTCATTGGGAATTCAGTCAGCCTTTTCATCCCGTGATTTAAGGCTTTGATGTAGTTTACGACTTCTTTGACATCATTGATATTTTTAACTGGAATCTGGTTTTCATACTCAAAAATGTCTTCTAAAGAAGCCTGCGTGCCTTCGATCTGAGAGCTAAGGAGTGCCTCTTTTCGAACATACATGGCAATAATATGTTCCAGATTTGGGGCTAGGTAGCCCATTGTGTCCATTTTGCCAACGGCAATATTTGCATCTGTTAAAAGATGCTGAATCTCACCTTCTATCTGAATAGGAGGATTTGGAGGAAGTGGAGTTGGTATAAATGATTTATATCCAGATAGTTGAGTAATTTTTTTCCCACTTCTCATAAAATCTCCTTGTCAAAGTTATTCAAGCAACTCGAAATAATAAAGGGGAAATCGGCCCGTTATTCAAGTTTACTTCAATAACATAACACAAATCACCCAGTTATTCAAGTTTTGTTCAATAATATCCTTAAGCTGTTGATAGCAAGGCTATTTCTCTTTATAATAGGCATTTTTTGGATTGATTATGTGAACAAAAGGCTAGAGGCAACTTCCAGAGACCTTTTCTCTCGATAACATATATTTGCACGTTAACATATACTCATTCAAGACTTAACATCTTCCCTCATCTCCCTTCGAATAGCATTTTCCACACTCTCCCCATATTCAATTTTCCCACCGGGGATGGCCTTTCCAAATGGTGCTTTTCCTCTGTCGATGAGAACAATGGATAAGCGTTGCGATATCATTAACTCTCCTTTATAGTCGATTCCGGACTTAATCGACTATAGAGGCGATTGCAAAACTCGATGGTAAGATAGGTTTTTTAGAGAGTTAGCGCGAAAAAATAAAAAATATTGGTCCTCTTGTGGTAGCTTGTTAGTGGAAAAACATACAGAGCTAACAAAAAGACCAATGAGAAACAA
>CAMAUB010000060.1 GCA_945861315.1 Chlamydia trachomatis | reverse complement strand
GAAGAGCGTCCCATCAGTTTGATAAAGTGCGTATACTTCTTCGCTGAAACCGCATCGCGAGCAATATTGCTGATCAATTCACAGTATACTTTTGTCGCTGTGTCAAATCCAAATGAACTTTCAATAAATTGATTTTTTAAGTCACCATCAATGGTTTTTGGAACTCCAACAACTTTCGTACGAGCCTTATGAGCTATAAAATATTCGGCCAAAACTGCAGCATTGGTATTTGAGTCATCTCCACCAACAATGACAAGCCCATCAAGCGTATTTGTCATCACACTTTTTAGAGAAGCTTTTAGCTGCTCATCTGTTTCAATCTTAGTTCGACCTGAACCAATAAGATCAAAGCCCCCAGTGTTGCGATAAGGGGCAATCATCTCTGCAGTCAATTCGACCATTTTTCCTTCAATTACACCAGCAGGTCCACCAATAAATCCGTACAGCTTACTGTTCAAATTGAGTGTTTTTAGCGCATCATATAAGCCGGAGATGACATTATGCCCGCCTGCAGCTTGTCCCCCAGAGAAGAGAACACCAACTCTTAATGGTTTACTTGCGTAGGGGTCCATCCCATCCTTAAATGCAACCATCGTCTGACCAAAGAGTGCAGGAAAGCGCTCCCTAATCTCCATGACATCTGCTGCTGCAGAAGTTGGAGGGCCCTCTTGAATGACTACCGTTTTCAAGCCTTTAAGCAGACTCGGTATCTCAGGCTTATATTGAGAACGCTCTTCTTGAAATGGACTGTTCATTTTTGCACCTATAAATGCTGCTTAAACCAAGTAATCGTCTCTTGAATCGCCTCATTAAAGATCTTTGTTCCAGATAGTTGGTGATCAGTGTCAGGATATGAGATAAAACGGGTTGGAGCAGCTCTCCCCTCGCAATGAAGCTTGTAAACTTGTTGATGGAGCAATGAGACAGTTGTGTCACATTCTCCATGCATATGCAAAAGAGGAACATAATCAAGCTTCTCAATTGTCTTTGCCGCTGACATCCTGGCAAACTGCTGTTTGAAAAGTGGACTTAAAGCAATTCCTTTATATGAAGAGAGTACCTCTTGCGGATCGTTTCTCGACATCTGAGGATTTTGAGTCATGAAGTCATGCACCCAAAGCTCACCACTTGCGATAGGAGACCATAAGGTCATCGCTTTGATCTTGCCATGCCGCTCTGCTGCAAGTACCGCAATTGTTGCACCTAAAGACGATCCAAAAATCCCAATACGTGAAGAATCAATCCCCTCAAGAGAATCACTATGGCGCAAAGCTGCATTTGCATCGTTGATTAAGTCTTCAAAAGAGGCCGTCGAAATAGTTCCTTCACTATCTCCAGCACCTCGAAAGTCAAAACGAAGCGTGGCAATCCCCTGTTTAGCTAACTCTTCAGCAAATGTGACATAACAACGATGCGTGCCATGTTTGCTGCTTGCAAATCCATGCATAACGACAACTATGGGGACATTTTTTTGCTCCTTTGGTCGATGTACGACTCCAAAAAGCTGCTGCCCACCACTCTCTACGACAATCCAATTTCTTGTTTCCATGAGCACAAAGTTAAACGTTTGCAAAAAATATGTCGACCATCTTTTTTACTTCTAACCCAAGTTTCTAGTTTATCTCAAAGACTTCAGAGATTTTTCTCGAAAAAGTGTGAGAAATGCGGGCTAGAATAGATAAAAACGTTTTACAAAAATTTTATTATATCTTAATTTATTTTTTATGCGCTATCTTTTAACCCTGCTTTTCTCATTTTCTTTGTTTGCTGGTAAAACTGTAAGCCATAGCCAACACATCTTCTCACCTCTTCTTTCAACACCCACCGCCTATCTACCTCACGTAAATTTAACTACAGGTGAACTTACAGAGGAAGCTCTTGATTTTACGGTTGCTGGCATACAACCTTTGACGCTTCGCCGTTTTTACAATCATCAGTTTGGAAAATGGCGCTTTAATCCCGAATCACAGTTTTTTGCGAATTTTGAGCTATCACAAATTTCTTCTTGCTTCGTCAGTGTTGGTCGCCCAAGTGGTGGGGTGTGTTACCTTGAGCAGAGATCTCCAGGTCTTTTTGGTTTTAACTCAGAGCAACCTGGCTACTACCACAGTGGGAGCGGCCAAGACCACCCAAATAATCTGCATCTAACCTACTACAAAGTATTTGATAGCAAAGACAAAAACCGCTTTTCATGGGAGGGAAAATTAATTGATGGCTCTGGAACAATTTATGTCTTCTCTTCGGGAATGCACCGCTGGAATAATAGAGTGGATGAGGTGGAAAAAACTTTCTTTTCGGAAACCACACATTACCATTTTCCAGAGTCATGGACACCTTACCAACTCAAAATTAAAGAAGTGTGTCACCCAAATGGCAATCGTACCTGTTATGAGTATACTGGCCTCTCCACCTATGACTTTATCCCTAATCCTCTTTATCTTACAAAAATCAGCGCCTATAACCATGACAAAAGCATGCTGCTTGGCGAGTTGACTTTTACCTATAATACTCGAAAAAAAATGAAAAAGGATGATAACTATGTTAAAGAGCGTGCAGTTATTGAGATTCTCTCTTTTGAGGTAAAAGGGAGTGATGGGAGAGTCGCTTCTTTCTCTTATGGGGGAAAAAAACTTACCCCATTGCAAACAGTCAGTGCAAACGGTCAAATTCCACTCAAGTACAGCTACGATAAAGAAAACCGCCTCACATTGATTGAAAAGCCTGATGGGCGCTTTTGTCGTATCGAATATAAGGAAAATAAAGTTTGTGCCATTTACAACCCTGATGGCATTGTCACTCGCTATTGCTACGCAGATGGTTTTACTGAAGTCTTTGATGGAATGAATAATAAAACTCTCTATCGTTTTGACCGTTTTGAGCGCATCATTGCAACAGAAGTTTACGAGGGAGATGAGCTTGTACGCGTCGACCAAAACCAGTGGAATGGAAAATCTGGAGAGCTCATTGCCACAAAAGTATTCGACAATCATAACAAATGTGTGCTGACAACACGTTATGAGTATGATGCCTACCACAATGTTACTCTCATTGAAAAATGTAATGAGATAACAAAACGTGCCTACTCGCAAGAAGGGATGAATCTACTTATTTGGCAGCAGCTCCCGTCTGGGCTAGAAACAGTCTATAGCTATCTTTCAAATACAAATTTGCTTATTTCTGCATTTGTGACACAGGAAGGAAAACGGATCAAACGCACTTTTTACTCCTACAATGATTGCGCCATTTTAACTAAGACAATTATTGATGATGGAAGCGCAGAAGATGCTCAAGATCTAAGTAATGTCACCTATCGCCATATCACTGAAATTACGCCCATAATGAGTACTCCTTGCTTTGGCTATCCGAAAGTAGTCCAAGAAAAAACCATCGATGCATTTGGCAAGGAGATTCTTCTTCACAAAGTTGCCTACACCTATACCCCTTCTGGAGATGTTTTAAGTGAAAAACACTATGATAGTAGCGACCATTTTGCCTACACAATTGAGTATGTATATGACAAAGAGATTCTTGTGTATAAAACAGACCAGCTTGGGAATAAAACTACATACGCTTACGACCAAAACCAAAATCTAATCTTAGAGCAAGGGCCACTTCCCGACTCTTATATCGAAATTCGCTACGATTTGCTTAATCGCCCCATAACACTTATCCGCAATGGCGAGCAACTCACTGAAAAAACGTATGATCGCTGCAATAGACTTATCTCAGAGCAAGATCCATTCGAGTTTCAAACAAGTTATACCTATGATGGGAGAGGAAATCTAACACAAACACTTCATCCGGGCGGAGGGTATGAAAAAAGTGAATACGATCTCTTTAATAACTGCGTCTGCCTGACCAACCCACTTGGCTATAAAACAGAAACCATCTATAGCCCTCTTGGAAATCCACTTGCGATCTACTATCCAGATGGAACAAGTGAGCGCTTTTCCTATAATCCAGATGGTACTCTTGCTGAAGCAATGAATCAACATGGAGCTATTGCTCGCTATAACTACGATTTATTTGGTCAAGTGATTCAAGAGGATCTTTATATCAAGGGAGAGATTGTAAAAACGCACACTTGGCAAAAAACCCCTTTCACACTCCTATGTGAAACAGACCCCCAAGGAGTTGTCACAACCTACCAAAGTGACTTTGTGGGAAGAACAACATGTAAAAAGATAGAAGATCAAACCTACTATTATGCTTATGACAACCTAGGAAGACTCACCCACACACAAATAGAAGATCTTTTCTCCATTGACTCTTTTGATCTTCTAGGCCGTCTTATTCAACAAAAAGAGATCGACCTTTTTGGAAAAACTCTTACTGAAATCAGCTATACTTATGATGCTGCAGGAAACAAAACCTCTGTGACAACCAATGGGGGCACTTTCTGCACAGAGTACGATGCCTATAACCGCCCAGTAAAACAAATAGACCCCTCTAAAAACCAGCTCACCTACGGCTATGACCTCACGTCTATGTGTCAAACAGATCCAAAAGGCGTTGTAACAACAACCTTGCACGACTACCGCGACCATCCACTGCAGCAAACGGTTACTGATCCCAATGGAAGATTTCTGCATAAAACAGAAATGCACTACGATTTAGCCGGAAACTGCACGAGCCAAACAGAACACCTTTTTGATCAAATAACTCCACTAAAGTCGATCACCAATCACTGGACATATGGGCCCATGGGACGTCTAGAGAGTCAGCTTCTAGGTGGCGAACAAAAGACGCTTTTTTATTATGATGAAAGAGGTCGTTTGCATACTATAGTTAAACCCGACTCTACCAAACTCTACTACCAACACGATGCTCTTGGGCGTATAGCTCGCTTCTATGGCAAAGACTTTGATTACCGCTACACCTATGATCAAAGTGATCGAATTTTGTCTATCTATGATGGCTTTTCAGGTCAAAAAAATGAGCGCTACTATGACACCTATGGAAATCTCATCAATGAAAAACTTGGCAATGGTTTAGAACTTTCTAGCTCCTATACTCCACATGGAGCGCGAACAAATCTCACCCTTCCTGATCAAACAAAAGTTGAATACACTTATCTTTCTAACAAACTCTACTCTATTCATCGAGGTGCATTTGACTTCACCTACGCCCAAAGAGACCTTGGAGACAATCCCACACTACTGCTGCTTCCAAATCGACTTGGCAAAATCCAAATGTTACGTGATAAGCAAAGTCGCCTATCCTCGATTAGCTCCCCCTACTACAAAGCAAAATTCCTTTATGATGCATGTGGTAATCTCACCTTTGATAGCACGCACCACTATAGCTACGACCTTTTGGGGCAACTAAGTTGCGCAGACAAAGAAAACTATCATTTTGACTCTCTTGCCAACTCCCTCACTTTACATGGAGGGTTGACACTTATCGATGACCTATGCTGCCTCATAGCAGATGGAGCACACACTTATAACTACGATAAAAATGGAAATCTTCTTTCAGATGGAAAATGCTTTTTCACCTATGACTCACAAGAGCGACTCATCCAAGTGACAACACCTGAAAAAACTGTCTGCTATACGTATGATTCCTTCCACCGCCGCCTCTCTAAAGATGATCAGCTCTATATCTGGGATGGAGATAATGAGATCGGAATGCAACAAGAAGGCGAAATCAAAGAACTACGCATTTTAGGGGAGGGACTAGGTGCAGAGATTGGAGCAGCAGTGCTCTATGAACTTGATCACCACCCCTATCTTCCCATTCACGATCAGCGAGGCTCTCTTATCAAACTGATCAACCTTGAAAATCACGACCAAGAAGCCTATTCTTATACCCCATTTGGGCAAGAGCTCTCCTCCTCTGCACTCTCCCCGTGGCGCTTTGCTAGCAAGCGCATCGATGAAGAGAGTGGACTTATCTACTTTGGTCGCCGCTATTACAACCCCCAAATGCAGCGCTGGATCACACCAGACCCCCAAGGCTTTCTGGATGGAGCCAATCGCTACGCCTATGTCCACAACAATCCCCTCACCAATATTGACCTCTATGGCCTTTGGTCTAACCCCTACAGCGGTGTACAAAATGCGGGAGAGTTTGTTATGCGCACCCTTCAGCCTATTTTCTGGTCAATTGAAATGACTGGGCGTCACCTCATTCCTATTGCAGGCGTGCGCGATGTTGTCGAAGCCATTGGACGATGGGGATGTGGTGGCAAATTCTTAGAAAAAGCAGCTTACCGCCAAAGCAAAGATCAAATTCATCACATCCTT
Source organism: Chlamydia trachomatis (assembly GCA_945861315.1). Classification (GTDB taxonomy): domain Bacteria; phylum Chlamydiota; class Chlamydiia; order Chlamydiales; family JAAKFR01; genus JAJACK01. The sequence goes on along the minus strand of CAMAUB010000060.1, from coordinate 1,424 downwards.
GGCCATAATGTCCCTGGACACACCACTATTTATAAAAATGGCATCCTCACCTCATTTGATGAAGTACATCAGCTTACACAGAAGCTCTCTTCTAATCTTGGAGGAGAGCAAGTTACCCTTCTCTACAAGGCATCAAAAGGACTTGTCTCAGATCTCATAGGATATGGAATTGCAAAAATAGGGATCATCTCTTCTTATGAAAAGATGTCCGTTCGCTATATTAATTCAGAGCTTAGAAAAAGCTCCTCTCATCACTGCACTATTTTAGCACATAGCAAAGGAGGCACACATCTTGTCAATGAAGGGCGCATGCTCTGCCCAAATGCACGCAATCGCCTCCACGTCATATCCTACGGTTCTGCAACCATTATTCCAAGGGGATACTTTAGATCTGTCTGTAACTACATTAATCCCCTTGACTTTGTCCCCCCCATGACAAGCCCCCTATCGTATGCAGCAGCGCTACAAGAAGCTAGCCCCCACATTCGTTTTCTTCATCCATCGAGCATCAACCCAATCAAAGAGCACCATTTCTCAAGCTACTTGAGGTATTAGACGCACTCGAGGGGAGAAAAACAGATTTTACGAGCCCTTAGCTTAACGACATACAGATCGCTACTTGAGGAGCTAAACCATCTCATTTCAACCAATATATTTTATATTTTAAACATTTTATTTATTGAATCTTAATTTTTTTATTGTATAATCAATCCTATACGATACTCAATAACTTAAAATGAGATTTTCTATGGCAGCCATAACAAGATGTACAACTGGTGAAGAGTTTACAAGATGTACAACTGGTGAAGAGTTTAGGATTTTTGACAGGAGGTTTTTAGCCATTGGGATTTCCAAAGGTGACTCGATTATGTGGCAGGGGCATTTATTTAAGCATATGGGTTATGTTGAGCGAACCTACTTTGACAACTGCCCCAAATCAAAAATACACGAGAGACCAGATGAGAACTTTTGCTACGGATTGGGTATTCACAGGGACACAGAAGACCAGTTTACAACACAAGATGTATCTTTATCTTCTTCCTCAAAATCAAAGAGCGACAGATCGTTATGGTTGTCTGCAGCTGTCGTCATCGGCACACTCTTTGCTATTGCTATGGTGGCACGCTTTGGCAGTGGAATGGGAATGAGCACAAGCAGTGCTAAGATCTTTGCAGGCGTCACGGGCGCTGCTCTTGCAACGTATACTCTCTGTGCACTTCCACTAGGCTTACTTATACATAGGAGAGAGCATCGTATGATAAACCTAAGAACAGCGTATCCATAGTCCTATATGATAAACCTATTCGATTTTGACTAATAACCTGAGTTTTGGGTTTATCGCGCAGATCTTTTTAGATCTTTTTGCGCTTTTTTCCTCGAAAAAGGTACAAGACCCTTCCCTTCGGAAAAAATCCCAAAAATTT
>CAMAUB010000059.1 GCA_945861315.1 Chlamydia trachomatis | reverse complement strand
AGCCTTGAAGATCGTGCCAATCAAGAAAATGGTAGAGTACGCTGATGTGAGAGGCTAAATATCCACCCCATCCAAATTGGAAGGCAAAAGGGGTCTCTTCAATATTTTTAAGATCAAGTTTGAGAGCTGGAACGTACAAAAGAGGGATTTTTTTAACAAGTAGGCTAACATCCTTTGCCATGACTATTTTATTAGCTTTGAGCCTGATTCTAGAAGAAACAAGGCGCACATCGTGCTTTGGTCCCTCTGATGTTGTTAGATAGCCATTGAAGACCATCAAATCACCATTTGGCAGAAGCTCCATCCGTTTACTTCCAACAAACCAAGGGGGGGCGGCTGTCTTTCCATGCAAAAGGTAACCGGTATTAGTCGTAAAGTCGTAGAAGAAAGCTTCGCCTGTCAATGTCCACAGTTTGTAGTCAATGAGCAAGTTTCCTTCGCAATAGACTGTGCACTGTGTCTCATTTTTGATGTAGTTGATTCGTTGTGCTTGAACACGCAGATCTTTTCCTTTGATGATCCCTCCTTTAGTTGTCGTCAAAACGCCGCCGCTATAGAGGGGATCGATAAGATCTACAAAGATATTTTCATTGCGCAAACGCAGTGAGCAATATTCAGTTGGAACGCAAGGGACGCACACTTCTTCTTGGGCAGGAGGAAGGTCGAGCGTCAATGGATCTGCGATCAATGCAGTGGTTATAAAAAGAAGAAGTAGAAATCTCATTGTCGCAAAACATTATAATCAAGAGTCTAATTATTCGGTAGTGCGAATAAGAAGGCCAGCTAGTGCGTAGCGATTTTGAGCATGTCCTTCTGCAATGGCATGTACAAGTGCCTCAATGCCAGCGCGATTTTGAGTTTGAGCTAAAGTCTCAAAAACTTCGATGAGAAGCCTGGATTGCTCTTCAGGAGCTAGTTTGAATTTTGATTGCCGCTCGGTTGACTTCTCTTCTTTAAAGCGGATCATAATTGTGCCCTGACACTTTTGTACCCAAGTGATAAGATTCCTTTCATATGGACCTTCTTCGCCAAGTTTAAAAAGCGTTAGGTTGCAGTATGTTTTGATAAATTCGGAAGGATTGTTTAGTTGCTCTTTAAGTAGTGCAATAGCTTCTGTACTTCGATGGTTAGAGAGCAATTCAAGGGTAACTGGGACAAGGGAGTGAATGTCTTCTTCAAAAACAGTTTTTGCTAGGTCGAGAAAGGCCTTCTCATCAAAGTCAATGGTCATGAGTAAGAGTTGTTCGCGCAATCCCATGCTTTCAGACAAGATTGCAGGATAGATTTTTTGTTTGTGTGAAGCTGAGACAACTGTTTTCCACACTTTGATACTTCCTCCTGGAGAGCCTGAACGGATGTAGCCAATATCACGCTTTTGCGAGAGCAATATTTCTTTGAGGTAGGGTAAACAGCGCGGGTCACGTTGTGCAAGCAGGCCTAACACGGCATTGAGTTTAACATCTCGCTCAGCTTCTTGTGCATAGTTGGCAAGGCGCTCTTTTGACTCAACTGTTGATATTTTTCCGCTAAGGGCAACGGCATAAATGTCGTCTTTTTCAGCTTCAATCACACTCAATGCATTTTTCTCACCTAGTTGGTAAAGGGAATAGGCAGCAGCTAGTCGTACAGTTTTTTGGCGGCTGGTTGTTAAAAAACGTAGGATTTCAAGCGAAGAGCGGTCTTTTAAGGCTCCAAGAGCCATAGCAGCACACTCTTGTTGGATCACTTGTGTTTGGGAGGCGAGGATGCGGATTTGGGTGAGAAAATCATCACGTTTTGCATTGGCTACAGCGGTAATGGCTTCACATCTTGTAATGAGGTCACCATCAGAGAGAAGTTGCCGCATCATTTGATTGGCGCTGTTGCTATCGAGGTTGACAACGATTTGAGCAAATAGCGGACGAACAGGCTCGGGCACTTTGATGATAAGAGATTGTAGATGTTCTAAAACAGCCGGATGGTTTTTCTTAGAGAGTTGGAAGCACGCCTCCAGGCGGGTGAGAAGAAAGGGGGAAGAGAGGGCTTGCAAAAAGATGTGGTCTGCTTCATCGTCGTTGAGCATGGAAAGAAAGTTGAGCGAGACTAGCTGTGCTTGGAGATTATTGCTTTGCAGTCCTTTTTCCAAAATAGGAAGAAGGGGAGGGCAAAGTGAGACTCCAGCTCCTAAAAGGCACATCATCTGCACTTCTATATCGCTACTTGAAGCTCCTTGTTCAAGAAGGTTAATTCCAGCTTGCTGCAGCAGTGCATAATCGTGTTCTTGGCCATCTTGTATCGATTCAAGGTAGCGATTTAGCCCCGTTTTTGTGTCTCCATGATGGATGAGGTAGAGGATTTGTGCAGACGTTTGTGGCGACAGTTGTCCAAGACATAAAATAGGAAACGTTAAGAGGTTAAATAATCCCATAGCTCAACTCCTGCACTTTGTAATACTTTCTGAAGAGTGGAGAGGGGGAGCCCCATCACGTTATAAAAACACCCTTCAATTTTTTCCACAATAATACTTCCACCCTTTTGAATGCCATACCCTCCTGCCTTATCAAGGCCATTAAAAGCTTTGTGGTAAGCAAGTAATTGGTTATCAGTAGCTTTTATAAATGTAATTTTTGTTTCTGCATAGTCTGTGAAAAGGTGAGCACCTAATTTGCAGCTTAAAGCTGTATAAACAAGATGTGTTGAGCCATTCAGATCATGTAGCATTTCAAGCGCTTGTGCTTCAGATTCAGGTTTGTTATAGAGAGTTTTCCCTTTAAGGACGACGGTATCGGCTGTCAAAATAATGCGGTTATCAATGGGAATAGAGCGCGCTTTTTCCTCTGCAAGAGAGGTGACATAGGCAATTGCATCTCCGCTATAGGGGTGAGATGTTTCATCAAATGATGGAGAGAGTTGCTCAAAGGGAATGTTGAAAAATTGCAAGATCTCTTTGCGTCTTGGGGAGCTGGAACCTAGGATGATGGACATGCAATAATAATTGAGGCTATCCCTCCGAAGAGGGAGATGGTTTTAATTGGGATTAAGCCAGCTTTGATAAGTTCATCACAAAGGGCGTGTGGGGTTGTAAAGTTTTGAATGCTTGAAGCGAGATAGCGGTAAGCATCTGCATTACCTGAAAGGATTTTTCCAATCAGTGGCAAGATTGCTTTTGTATAGAGTTTGTGAGGTTGTTTAAGTAAAAAAGATTTTGGACGGGTCAATTCTAAAATGCCAAAATGTCCCTTCGAAGTGAGTAAACGGCGCACTTCTTGAAAGCAAAGAGAGCGGTTTTCCACATTGCGAATCCCATAGGCAATTGTAATCGCATCAAAACTTTTATCTGGAAGAGGGATCTTTTGGACATCCGCACAAAGTGTCTTTATATTGGGCAATTTTGCTTTGGCAATCTCAAGCATTTCGGGACAAAAGTCAAGAAGTGTTGCATCGACATTGGGATAGGTTTTGCAGTAGCGAAGAGCAATCTCTCCTGTCCCCGCGCATAAATCAAGGAGTTTTGTTCCACAGCCCATCGATTTGATGAGTTTTTGATTCCATAGATGGTGAAGGCCAAGTGAGTTGATTGCATTGGCTTTGTCGTAATCTGCTGCAATATCTGCAAAGCAAGAGCGGATGGTTTCAGGGGCAGATCGAGTGTACAAAAAGTTCTAATCCTTTTTTTTCTTCGGGCCCCAGATGATAGCAACATAGGTTAAAATAAGCAGCTAAAAAATTGCTTGAGAGGTTAAATTTTTTTGCGGCTTTCTCAAGAAAAAGATCGCAGTGGCGCTCTTTCCACTCAAGAGTGGTTTTGATTTGATGGGTAATTTCACGATTGTCTAAGCCGGGGCGATGCATAAGAAGGGCAAAGACAAATGGAAGAGCTGTCATTTCATACCAAGCGCTGGCTAAATCAATGACTTTGTATTCAGGGGAAGGTGAGCTAAGAAGTGCAGCATCTCCAATTTGTATGTAGGCATCTCCACCATTTGTCACAATTTTGGGATCTACCTTCCAGTGATCTCGCAAAAGAATTTTGGCAAGTGCATTGGATGTGGCACTGCATGGATCTAATCTAACGCTTTGGATCTTTGTGGGAGGCACTTTAGTGTAGAGGTTAACACTTTTAATGGCCCCTTTTGCGGCGACACAAAAATCGGGCAGATAAGGCGTATTGATTGATTCAATGGAGCTTCCAAAAAAAATATCTAGCTGGTTATCCCGAAAAAGTTGATTGATCGTTGTGGGAGGAGCTAGGGTCGGATTGAACTTTTCAAGAGCAAGTGCAAATGGATAAGCATTGATGTACTCAACAATTCCAATTTTCATGTATCGTCTCACACTGTTGAAGAGTTTGTAAGGTAAGGGATGCGCCCTATGCTACGGATTAGCTGTATCATGTGCTCGCTGTCCATTTTTGCTTTTGTGCCACCAGCCATTAGGATGACTCGCTCCTCAAGATTAGTTGAAGAGAAATCGTTGGCGCCCCACTCTAGCAGTTGAAGTCCTTCTTCAACACCAATATAGTTCCAAAGAACTTTCATGTTGGGAATGTTATCGAGCATTAAACGGCAGGTCGCATAGACAAGAGGGATGTTTTTTTTGTTCAGTCGTTTTTTCCGCTTGCCAAGGGCATTATCTTCCTCTCCAAATTTGAGAGGAACAAATGTCTTAAAGCCATGAGTCTCATCTTGCAATTGTCGAACTTTAGTCAGGTGGGTGATAATATCATTATTTGATTCTATATGGTCAAAAAGCATTGTAATATTGGTCTTCAAGCCGAGTTTATGTGCAAGAGCGTGAACGGCCATGAATGCATCACTGCTAATTTTTCCAGGAGCAATCTTCTTGCGAATTTCCTCAACCAAGATCTCAGCTCCACCACCTGGTAGAGAACCTAGCCCCCAGCTGATCATCCGCTTTAATACCTCTTCAATGGAGATGTTATGCAGTTTGGCTAGAAAGTCATATTCAACGGGAGTGAGTGCTTTGATGTGGATAGTCTCATCAATCCCTTTGATCCGTTTGAATAGGTCTTCATAGTAATTGAGGTCACAATCGCGCCAAAGCCCTCCAACGATGTGCACCTCAGTTAGCCCTTTGTCATAAAACTTTCGAAGCTTTTCTTCTGCCTCTGCAGGAGAGCAAAACCACGCCTTATCCCATCCTGGTTTGGCATAGAAGGAGCAAAATTGACAGTTAAGTTCACAAAGATTTGTGGGATAGAACATGTAGCAATTAGCAAATGTCACAACATCACCAACGCGCTCTTTGCGTACAGTGTTTGCTAACCTACCCACTTCTTCAATTTCTTTTGGATCAGTTCGCTCTAAGAGGTAGAGTCCCTCTTCAGGAGTTAAACGAATGCCACCTAAAGCTTTTTCACTTATTTGTTCGAGGCTTAGAGTCATCGTCATCTTGATCACATTCCTTTTTTTCACCACAGATGTGGCAAGTTGATGAACTCTTGTCTTTAGGTTGCCATCCGCACCGCTTCCTCAGCCTGTCTTTGCCTGAAAGCAACCAACCAATTCCAAGAGCCGCAACAACAAGAATCATCAAAATAATCGCTGCAATGATTGTGATCAATAAGTTATTCATGATCCACCCAAATAGGAGAGCTCCAACCCATATGCCCATCTTCTTGAGTTACCCGAAGGTAATAGAAGGCAAAAGGTTTAGTTCCTTTTTGGTCAAGTGTGACTTTTGAAAGATCAATCATGTCATCATAATAGTAGTCAAAGTGATAGCTATCTGGGGTGAAGGTGTGAATCACATCACCATTACGGATCACTTCAACCGTTTTGAGTTGAGTTGTGCCAGCAACATAACCAGAGATGTGGCGGTTAACACCTAAGCCCACTTTTTTAGCTGTTGTCAACTCAGAGCCCATCTGCTGTCCAGCAATATAAAAGCCTATAATGATGCGAGCTCCTGTAGTTGCATAGCAGGCACGTCTGTATAGAGCATCAAACATAGACTCACGTGAATACTTTTCACAAAGGATTCCTGTAAGACCTGGGGAGTATTGCGTTTGATTACTCTCATAGAAATTAGCATAAATACCGCGGTCATCAAGTCCTCCTGCGACAAATCCAAAGCGGCAGTTTTTCTTCAAAGCAGCAAGAATAGATCCCTCAGAAGTTTCTTTGACATTTCCAGATATTGGACGTGTGTTTCCCTCTTTTTTGGTCATCTCAGACGATCCCCAAGCATTATAGATCTCAACAACACGCTCAAACTCTGGATTAAAGTTCTTGAAATCGAACTGGTGCCCTTTACCCATTGTGAATGACGGAATAGAGATAATGTCCTTGGGGTTGATGCTCTTGTAGATCTTAGCTAGTGAGTTGTTTTTTGCTTCTTTGCGCTTAAGTAGAGGTTTGTTATCTTTACAATAGATGATTTGTCTGACCCCTTCAGGCCCTGCATCTCCTTGATATTGAAATCCTAAGAAAGTTGCAAAGCGATCTTCTTCATTAAAATCAACGACATTTTGGGAGATCAGCTTCCATGTTTCTGGTGAAGTTCTCTCTTCAAGCTCAAAACAAGAAGAGGCATAAAAATTAAGTGCTCTCTCATCACGGAAATAACGCAGACATGTTTCAATATTATCTCCAGAGTCAATACGCTCTGACTCTCCGTGAATTAAACCCCAAAAAAGATTGCGATCGTTCTCTTGGAAGCATTTCATTGGGGCTGATGTAAAGACGCTCGCTGCCTTCATATTTTTCAGCTGAATTTTATAGATGCCCGCTTCATTAAAGTAGAGGTTTGGAAGCACAACAAAGCCTGTTTCTGGAACAAAAAGCTTCCAATTTAGATTTTCTCGTAAATGCTCATAAGAGAGATCAATCAAAGTGTCTTCAGGAGCAAAATTTGTTAAATTACCATACTCATCTTCAAAACGAACAGTGATATCAAAGCGCTTATTTTTAGCGACAAAGGATGGAGTTAAAATATTGATTGAATGAAGTTTATTTCCACGAATATCAAGGGAGAAGACTTCTGGTTCTTCGTAGTCACCTTTTCCTTTAGGGTCTATATAGAGATAAAAGGGGCGTCGTCTTTGAAGAGTGAGCTGCGCACCATTTCCCTTTTCTTGAACCTCTGTTGGCTTTGCTTTAGGGGGAGCTCCAATCACAAATGAGATCTGCTGCCCAACTTTTAAAGCTGATGGGAGTGTGAATTCAAATTGAGGTACGGTTGACTCATGAGACTCAATATCTGTGGCTTCAAGTGGATGCCCATCTTCAAGATAGGCGTAGATGACATTCGATTTCTCTTTGAGATTCGAGGTGGGGGTTTGCCAATCCATTTCACGACCCGTAGACTGTAGGTCAAATTTGAGTTTTGCTCCCTTTGGCAGGGCAACAGCAGTAGTGTAGTGGAACTTCCACGTATCGACCTCTCCCGCACGGGTAGAGGATGGTTCAGTAAGGCAAATAGATCGTCGCATAAGGGTAGATGGTACTGAATTAATATTAATTCTTCAAGTTGTTTGGGTGTATACCCAAACAACTTGAAAAGTCGGATTTGGGCTGACGTGAAAGCTCCCGCGATTGAACGATCGTAAACGACCCAATATTAAAAATATGGGGTTGTTTACGATCGTTCAAGCCCGGGGCTTTGACGCAGCCGAAATTCCGACTTTTCAAGTTGTTTGGGTATATATAGGATCCTTCATAGAGTTCTTTAATGACTCTTTGATGAACAACTTCTGGCAACTTAGATACAGAAAATTCCTCAAATGCTCTTGAGAAAGTTGATTTACTCGGTATTTCTCGTAGACTATCCCAGCCGCATATTCTTCGCAG
>CAMAUB010000058.1 GCA_945861315.1 Chlamydia trachomatis | reverse complement strand
AAGCAGTTCTATAAGAAACTTGAACATGAACATCCTTTGAGACTTGAGTATTACCGCGATAAAACGCCTATGTTTGAGAGATTTAATGTCGAGAGAGAGATTGAAAAGGCTATGCGTCGCAAAGTTTGGCTGCCAAGCGGTGGCTATCTCTTCTTTGATCGTACTGAAGCGATGCATACAGTCGATGTCAACTCAGGACGAAGCACCAATGCAGAAGGAGATGTAGAGCAAACTTTGCTACACATTAACTTAGAGGCTGCTCAAGAGGTTGCGCGTCAAATGCGCCTTAGAAATGTGGGAGGCCTTATCATCATTGACTTTATTGACATGTGGTCACGCAAAAATCAACGCAAAGTGTTAGAGCGGCTTAAAGAGTGCATGAAAGACGATCCTGCAAAAGGAACGATCTTAAATATGAGTGAATTTGGTCTTGTTGAAATGACTCGGCAACGCAACCGCGAGTCTCTTGCACAAACGATGTTCACAAGCTGCCCTTATTGCAATGGAACTGCATTGATCAAAACTCATGAGAGTGTCCTCATTGAGATTGAAAGAGCCATTGTAAAAATCACCCACCTGATAGAACAGTATGGATTGAGACTTGTAACTCATCCTCAGCTCAACCAATATATGACCGCTAATGGTGAAAAAGAGGCTCTTGTAGAGATAACAAAGAAACATAAAGCAACGTTAGATTTTGAAATTTCCGACCTGCTTCATTTAAATGACTTCCTTTTTTACTCATCCATAACTAACCAATTGATTGAATTTTGATGGACTTTTTGTCGCAACTTAAACATGACCGTGATGTAGGTAATATCTCAGATAGCATTTATGAGATTTTCTATAATTTGCACCAATCGTATGTCACCGCTTTGACGCGTGCAAAAGTAGACTATTCTAAACATGTCTTGGTTTTTGATACATATCTTAAATTGGTAAAAAAGCAGATTGCTACCCCCTATCAATTTGAACCTTTTCACAAGAAGATCACAACACCTTTTAACTATGATGAATTTGGATTTGAGCTATTTCGGCCAATGGTTGACGAAGAAAATTCAACACTTCGGCATCCTGAAAATGTTGAGAAAATGTCTCGTCAACTGAACGCGAAAGAAAATGTTATTCTCTTTGCAAACCACCAGACAGAAGTTGATCCTAAAATAATCTATCTTATTTTAGAGAAAAAATTTGCAGACCTCGGTTCCAATATGATCTTTGTCGCAGGAGATCGAGTGATCACCGATCCAATTGCAGTTCCGGTTAGTTTAGGTTGCAACCTGCTTTGTATCTACTCAAAAAGACATATCAATAATCCTCCAGAGAAGAAAGAAGAGAAGTTGATTTACAATCAGAAGACCATGAAGCGGATGAAGCAACTGCTTGCAGAGGGAGGCAAAGCCATTTATGTTGCACCCTCAGGAGGGCGGGATCGTCGCAATGATAAGGGAGTAATAACCCTCTCTCCCTTTGATCCTCAGAGTGTTGAAATGTTTCGCTTGATGGCCAAACAAGCACGCAGTATCACTCACTTTTACCCATTAGCTCTTAAAACCTACGATATTCTTCCTCCACCTAACACAGTTATGTCTGATCTTGGAGAGGCTCGCTTGACTAGTCGAGTGCCAATTCATTTTTCCTTTGGGGATGAGATTGACACAGAACATTTTCCGGGAGATACTCTGAAAGATCGTCACGCTAGGCGGGCAGCTTTATCAATGTATGTTTTCAATCTTGTAAAAACCCTATACACAGAATTACCATGATGAAATATCTTTTGCTCACATTTTTATTTACCTTTGCTATTCTAGGACAAATCATTGAGGATCAATCATGTCTTACTGTTGCAACGCCTTCCTTGAAAGAGAGAGGGATGCGAAAACTGCGCCTTGACAACGGTCTAGAAGTGCTCTTAATCTCTGACCCAAATACACCTCAATCAGGAGCTGCACTTGCGGTTAACGTTGGAAGTTGGGACGATCCAAAAGACCGCCCAGGTATGGCACATTTTGTTGAGCATATGCTCTTTTTAGGAACTGAAAAATTTCCTGAAGAAGAGGGATACACTCGCTATCTAGATGAGCATGGAGGCAAACGTAATGCCTTTACTATGGCTGATCGCACTGTCTATATGTTCTCTGTTAATAATAATGGACTTGAGCAAGCGCTTGATAGATTTAGTCAATTTTTCATAGCTCCTCTCTTCAATCCATCAGGTGTTGGGCGTGAATGCCACGCTATTCACCAAGAGTATTGCCGAAATATCCCACTTGATTCATGGCGCATGCTCTATGTTAAGAAAGAGCTTGCCAATCCAAAGCACCCCTTTCATAACTTTTGCATTGGAAACCTCGATACACTTGCTAAAATCTCTCAAGATGAGCTCAAAAACTGGTATAAAAACCATTATAGTGCAAATCTTATGCATCTTGTGATCTATGCTTCTGCTGACCTTGACACACTTCAAAATCAAGCTACTGCGCTCTTTTCCGCTGTGACTAATTCAGATGTTATCCCTCAAAAGTTGGAAACTTCTTTGCTCAATTGTGAAATGATGGGTAAACTAGTCGCTATTGCCCCCGTTCAAGATGTACAACAACTCGAGATGACCTGGGAAATCCCGAGCCAAGACTATGACGTCAAAGCAGACAAATTAATCGGTCATATTTTGGGCCATGAAGGTGACACCTCTCTTTTAACAAGACTCAAGGAAGAGGGTTTGGCGAGTTCCCTCTCTGCTGGAGGCTTCCATGCTGGGAAAGATCAGTCGCTTTTCTCCCTCAATATTCAGCTGACGAGCAAAGGGTTAAAGGAGTATGAAAAAGTGATTGCTCGTTGCTACGAAGCCATTGCCAGCTTGCGCTTATCCGGTATTCCCCGCTATATCTTTGATGAAGTACAAAAACTTGACACACTTCACTATACGTACCAATCACGTCAAGACATCTTCGAGCTTGTTTCTGAGTATGCAACGACAATGGTCGATGAACCGCTTGAAACCTTTCCACGCAAAACAGTGATGCCAACGACTTATAATTCTGAAAAGATCGATGCAGCGCTCTCTTGTCTCACTCCAGACCTTTGTCAATACACTCTCATGGCACAGCCTGAGGTGACAAAAATTTTGGCAGATATAAACGAGCCTTGGCTCGGTGTCAAGTATGGTATAAAGGATATCTCGAAGAAACGACTTAAAGCGTGGGCTATTAGCACACCTCATCCAGAGATCTCTCTTCCAAAGAAAAACGACTATATTCCAGATAATTTTACTCTTCATTCTACTGAGGATGAGTTAACTCCAACGCTTCTTGACAAAAGTGAAAAAGGAATGTGCTACCTCTTAAGCGATCATGAATATGGCGTGCCGGAGGTGAGCTGGATTTTTAATTTCAAGACCCCTTTGATCTCAGATAATAATCCAAAGAGCCAAGTTTTAGCAGATCTATATTGCCATACAATTGATGAAACGCTCGGTCCTAAAGCATATGCAGCAACAATGGCTGGCCTCTCGTATAGCCTTAAGCCTTCTGCTAATGGGATTGAGCTTTGCCTTGAAGGATTTCATGACAAAGCCTCCCTCTTTTTAACAGAGATCCTACACACAATGAAAACAATCTCTGCTTCAAAGGAGACCTTTCCGATCTACAAAGACTTAGCTCACCGTATTTATGCGAATAAAGCCTCACTCTCTCCACTCGCACAAGCTAGTGAACTGATGTGGGGTGTTATTTATAAAAACTATGCTGGTGTTTGTCAAAAAGAGAGAGCCATCAATAAAGTTGCTTTTGACGACCTCAAAAAATTTTCCCAAAATATTTGGAACAAATCCTATGTTGAAGCAACGCTCTATGGCAACCTCTCAAAAGCCCAAGCTAAACAGATTTGGCTTGAAACGGTTGACCATTTCGATGGTGCTACTTACCCTGCCCAAGACCACTACAAAGCTGAAGTAGCTAGCTTCCCAAGTGTTCATCTCATTGCACAAAAATGCTCTCTTCCCGCCAATGCGATCATCCTTAGCATCGACTTTGGCCCCTTCTCCCACAAAAAACGCGCTGCAATGGATATCCTATGCAAAGGACTTGAAGAGCCCTTCTTCTCTGAGCTTCGAACCAAACAACAAACAGCTTATCTTGTTCGCAACTGGGGACAGGAGATTGAGCGTCATCTCTACTCATTCATGGCCGTCCAGTCATCTAGCTATAATACACGAGATCTACTCGCTCGCTTTGAACTTTTTCTAGAGTCAAGCTTGAGCCACCTTGCAGATGAAACCATTCCAAAAGAGCGCTTTGAAGCAATTAGAGTCGCTTTGATTAAACGACTTCAAAACCCAGCAGATACTTTACTAGATCGCGGCAAACTTCTCAACAAACTCGCCTTTGAATATGAGGGAGACTTTGAGTGGCTTGATAAGCGCATCGGTGGCTTTGAAGAACTCACTTATGAAGAGTTTCTAGAGTTTGCTTATGAATTTCTTGGCAAAGGAAATCAAAAACGCATAGCTATCTGCGTCGACGGAGATATCTCTCAAGGTGGAGGGATTTACTATCAAAATGCCTCTTCCGCTGAAAAACTTAAAAAGCTGATCGATTACCAAGGAAAGTAACATGAGACTTTCATCTCTCCTATTTCGCACGCTAAAAGAAGCACCACATGATGCCGATATTCCCTCGCACCAACTCCTTGAGAGAGCTGGCTATATTCAAAAGCTTGGTCGTGGAATCTACGTCTATTCACCACTGATGTGGAGAGTGATCAAAAAATTGAAGCAGATCATTCGCAAGGAGCTTGATCAAGAAGGTGCTCAAGAAGTATCCCTACCACAGCTGCACCCTTCTGAAATTTGGCATCAATCAGGGCGTTGGAATGACTATATCAATGAAGGACTGCTCTATACCCTAAAAGATCGTGATGATCACGACTTTTGCATTGCTCCAACAGCAGAAGAAGTCGCTGTAAACTTTGTAAAGAACTGGGTCAAAAGCTACCGAGAGCTTCCAAAAAATATCTACCAATTTGGAAATAAATTTCGTGATGAAATACGTCCCCGCTTTGGCCTAATGCGTGCTAAAGAGTTTCTCATGAAAGATGGCTACTCCTTCGCTATTGATCCAGCTGGAATGGATGAGCAATACGAGCGGATGAAAAGAGCTTATACGGCTATTTTTGATCGCCTAGAGCTTAACTACGTTATAGTGGATGCGCATGGTGGAAAAATCAGTAGCTCTGGGCGCTCCCAAGAATTTCAAGTGACAGCTGATATTGGCGAAGATGTCGTCATGGCGTGTGAGGGGTATGCCGCAAATGTTGAAGCAACAATTTCAATTCCCCCCTCCTTCAACTACACCTCAAAGCATGAGCCCAAACAGAAAATCGACACACCAAATGTTGCCACAATCGAAGATCTTTCGAACTTCACAAAACTCCCTCCTCACCAAATCCTTAAGACACTTGTCTATAGACTTTCCCCCGATAAATTTGTTGCTATAGGCATTAGAGGTGATCGGCAAATCAACCAGCTCAAAGTTGAAGCAAAATTTGGTGTCAGTGATATCATGCTTGCAACAGATGATGAAGTGCAAAGAATCATTGGTTCTAAATTTGGTTTTATTGGCCCTCTAGATCTTAAAATCCCTTTCTATGCAGACTTAAGCGCCAAACCTATGACAAACTTCCTTTGTGCCGCAAACGTCGTTGATATCCACTACAAAAATGTCAATTGGGGTTGTGATATCACCCCTCCAGAATTTTCCGACTTCCTTCTCGCAGAGGAAGGCGATCACTGCCCCCATGTTGAAGGAGGCACCTACAAAATTCTACGCGGCATTGAAGTTGGCCACATCTTCAATCTTGGCACCAAATATAGTGACAAACTCGAGGCGACTTATCAAACGGAATTGGGCGAGATGCGCTCATTTTGGATGGGAACCTATGGCATTGGTGTTGGACGCACAGCTCAAGCGTGCATTGAACAGAAGCATGATGAACGGGGCATTGTTTGGCCCCTATGCCTTGCCCCTTTTAAAATCTTCATCACCCCCGTTACAACAAAAGATCCCATCCTCATGCAAGAAGCAGAGCGCCTTTATGCAGAGCTAGCTTCCTATGAACCCCTACTAGATGACCGAGATGAACGACTCGGCTTCAAGCTCAAAGATGCCGATCTCATTGGTATCCCTTTCAAATTGATTGTTGGAAAAACTTTTATCAGCGAAGGGAAGTTTGAAATCGAATCACGCAAAGGGGAAAAAGAGCTGATCTCAAAAGATCAAATCCAAGCGTGGGCTAGTAGACAGTTGAGGTGAGATATTTATGGTAAAGCCCAAAGAGATCTCTGCAGAGCTTGAAGCTGAGGTCTCAAACCTACCCTTAAAAGTTACAGGAAAAATTCCTTCTTGGCTTAAAGGAACCATGGTGCGTAATGGAGCTGTAACTGTGAGCATAAATGGAAAGAGCAATGAACACTGGTTTGATGGGCTTGCCATGTTACACGCCTTTTCATTTGACCAAGGTCATGTCAACTATACAAATAAATTCCTTAGAACAGATGCTTACACAACAGTCTTTGAAAAAGGCTCACTTAACTATATTGGATTTGCCTCTGATCCTTGTCGCTCTTTATTTAAGAGTTTCTTCAATTTTTTTATTCCCCACTCCACTTTGCCACTTCACAATGCAAATGTGAATGTAGCAAAATTAGCCGATCACTATGTAGCCCTTACAGAAATTCCACTTCCGGTAAAATTTGATCCACAAACGCTAGACACTTTAGGCGTTCTAAATTATCAAGATGATCTTCCAAAAGAAAAATGCTGGGAATCGGCTCATCCACATCATCATGTGAACCAAAAACAGACACTCAATTACCTGATCAAATATGGCCGCAAAAGTTATTACACGCTCTACAGCATACAAGATGGCTCCTCTACAAGATCCATTATTTCTGAAGTAGAGGTGAAAGAGCCCGCCTATATGCACAGCTTTGCTCTCACTGAAAATTACATTATCCTTACAGAGTTTCCTTTGGTCGTCAAACCTCTTGATCTCATCACAAAAGGGCAAGGTTTTATCAAAAACTTTACCTGGCAACCGAAGAGAGGAACACAATTTATTGTGATTAACCGTCACGATGGGAGCGTCAAAGGGAAATATATCACAAAACCATTCTTCGCTTTCCATCACGCCAATGCCTTCGAGAGAGATGGAAAAATTCATTTGGATTGTGTGACCTACGAAGATGCAACAATCATTACAGACCTGAATATAGATCCAAGTAAAAGGACCCGTGAAACTGCTTTGGGCTACATTAAGCGATTCTCTCTCTCTCCTGAATCTGGAGAGTTCACCATAGAACCTCTTTTTTCAAAGCCGTGTGAATTTCCCAGAATCAATCAAGCGTACGACTCACTCCCCTACACATATTGTTACGTTGCCGATTTTAGTGATCTAAATAAAAACGCTGCACTACACAAAATCAACACAGAAACAAAACAAGTCGTGACATGGCAAGAAGAAGGGTGCATTCCTGGTGAACCCCTCTTCATTGCAGCACCCAACTCACAAAAAGAAGATGATGGAGTTGTCCTCTGCATTATCATCGATGAAAAATCCCATCAATCCTTCCTTCTCATCTTGGATGGCAATAGCTTTCAAGAGATTGGAAGAGCGCACGCCCCCCATCTCATACCTGCAGGCCTTCACGGGCAGTTTTTTGCCTAGTAACCTCAGTTTTGGGTTGATTTCTTTGTAAACCAGTTAGATAAATAAAATTTTGATGAAAAAAGACCTCAACTTGGTGTAAAAGCATTTGTTTGCAACACGAATGCTACCAAGAAGAGGTCAAAATGGAAGATTTAACAACTTT
>CAMAUB010000057.1 GCA_945861315.1 Chlamydia trachomatis | reverse complement strand
ATTTTGACCTGCGTCAAAATTATCATTCCGGATTTAATCGACTATATGTGGTCGTTATCATGATTTGGGCTTCCTACCCCGCCTTCTTGGAGCCATAGGTTCAACGTTGATCGTTTTCTTGGGACTGTGTGTGCGCTTTTTAGGTGTGAAAATATCATCCTCATCTTCATCGTCGTCATCAAATGAGGGTAGACTCTCTGCTATTCCAAGCTTGGTAGAGAGTTTTTTCAAGGAGGCAAATTTTTCTGAAATTGCTTCGAGTTGGTTCTCAGCTTCTGTACGGCTATTTCCACGCATATGTTCAAGAAAATCAGCTTCTGTATCATACTTTTCAGAGAAAGTGATGGCAGCTGCAGATGCAATGTCTGGAAGGTAGAGGAAACGGCGCACACTATTTGGAACTTGTGTATAAATATCACTGGAGATAGGAGTGTCGATTTCTACTTTTGCTACTTGTTTAGGCGGACGACCTCTTTTAGGTCTTGGGTTAAGAGCCTCATTTGAATAGTAAGTCTTTGCTTTGGCCATAAGAGTTGCGCGTGCTTGCTGGATATCTTTTGCAACTTTTGATTCAAAAAGATTGACTTTGATTTTTTCCAAAATAGGAGGCAGTAGTTCAAGATCTTCCTCGAAAACAAATTCAAAAGCATTTTGACGGAGCCACTCAATGATGCGCACGCGTGAGCGTTCTAGATAATATTGCTGCCATTTCTCAAGCTCTGCATCGTTGTCATAGACAAATTCAAGGAATTGCTCGCGAGCTTCCTTTGCACCAATGATATCAAGGAGTTTTTCTTTGGTATCAATGTCATAAACTTTTTCATTCACAAATCCTTCCATGATCTTCTTCACCTCATAAAAGGTGAGCTTTGGGATCAAGCAGTAGCGATCTGGATGCATGTTTAGCTCTTGCTGCAGTGCATCATAGTCTTCATGGCTCTTATCGAGATCAATATAGACAATAAAGCCCTCAACTTTATCAAGATAAAAGTCGCGCTCATCATCTGACTTGGCAAAAGCATCCATCAAGCGATGCGCTCTTAGTAGAAGGGGGTTTTGTGCTTTGGGATAACTCATAATGAACCGATTATAGATACTTTCCCCCGTAAAGTCAAAGGGGAAAGTGTAAGAGTTAAAATTTCTTCTGAATAGGTCAAAACACGAATAGGTGAAGGAAGTTTTGAGGCGATAGCAGAGGCGCAACATCCTGTTCCACAAGCGCCTGTTTCTTTTCCAACGCCTCTTTCAAAGGTACGAACGTGTAAAATACCCCCTTGAATTGTGGCGTGGTTGACATTTGTTCCAGCAGGTCCAAAGGCGGGATGGGCAACATATTTTTGACCAAATGCAATGAAGTCATCAATAGGCTCAAAGCAAACCGCATGGGGGACGCCAACGGTTAAAAAGAAAAATGTATAGTCATCAACCTTGATCTGCTCGATGGGGCTTGGTTTTGGAAGTGTGACAACGATCTCATTATTTTCAGCCCATCCTTGCAGTTGCCCAGATAAGGTGTTCACATGATAGACATCCCTATGAATGCCCAAATCGATTAGAAATTGGATAAGGCAGCGCAGCCCATTGCCACACATTTTCGCCTCAGATCCATCTCGGTTGATCGTGCGCATGGTGAAATCTGGCTTTTCAAGCACGATGATTCCATCTGCATCACCAACATCGGGCATGGATCCTCCCTCGCGATGGTCTGCCATCACAAAGATGTTTCCAGAACCAGAATAGAGGCTATTTGATAGCGTCAAAGGAGGTGGCAATGGCATCGATGAGTCCAAATTTTTTTGCCTCCGTAGCAGAGAGCCAGGTATCGCGATCAAGCGCTTTTTCAATCTCCTTCTTACTCTTTCCTGTCTTTTCTACATAAAGAGCAACAAGTTGATCTTTTGTTTTCATTATCTCTTCTGCTTGAATGAATAAGTCCGAAGCTTGTCCAGTCATTGGGCCGCCAATTCTGGGTTGATGCACCATAATGCGTGAGTTAGGTGTTGCAAAGCGTTTCCCCTTCTGAGCACAAAGGCTTAGAACAGAACCCATCGAAGCAGCTAGTCCAGCAACAAGTGTAAGAACTGGAGAGGTGATCATTTGAACGGTATCCCAAATAGAGAAACCAGAATCGATTGATCCACCTGGGCTATTGATAACAAATAATATGGGTTTGCCTGGATCTATGAGTTCTAAATACCAAATTTTTCGAATGGCATCGCGTGCTGTATCACTATCAACGGCATCAGCAAAAAGGATGCGTCGCGCTTTAAGAATTTCACTATCAATTTTATCATCAAGAGATTTGAACGTCTCAACCGCATCTTCTTTTTCTTTTGCCATTTTTATTCCTTAATCGTTATTTCGGGATAAAGAGGGTAGTGCTCGCTCAACTCTTTCACTTTAGCTTGAGCTCTCTTTATCCATTTCGGTTCAATCGTATAGTGGGCAAGACTTGGCTTCCCTGTTTTTTCCACAATAGCAGGTTTTAGATTATTGAGAACAGAGACAATACAATCAGCGATCTGATCCATCTCTTCAACTCCCATTCCACGTGTTGTTAATGCAGGCGTTCCAAGACGAATTCCTGCTGTATACCATGGTCCTGTTGGATCAAAAGGAACCATATTTCTATTCACAGTAATACCAACCTCAGTTAATGCAAGTTCAGCTTGTCTCCCCGTAATCCCCATAGTGCTTAAGTCAACAAGCAGAAGATGATTGTCTGTTCCATCGCTCACAATTTTCATCCCTCGTCTCATCAATCCAACAGCAAGAGCATTAGCATTAGCGATAACCCTCTGAGTGTAGATGCAAAATTCGGGCTGAAGAGCCTCGTTAAAGGCGATTGCTTTTGCTGCAATCACATGAGGCAAGGGACCACCTAGAATCAATGGGCATCCCTTGTTTACATCATCAGTAAACTCATCATTACATAGGACAATACCACCACGTGGTCCACGCAGCGTCTTGTGCGTAGTTGATGTTACAACATGAGCAAATGGAATTGGGTTTTCATCCCCTTTAAATGCTTTGCCAGCAACCAAACCGGCAAAATGAGCCATATCAACCATGAGAACAGCGCCAACTTCCTGTGCAATTTCCCTCATCTTCGCAAAATTAATGCGACGAGAGTAAGCAGAGAAGCCTGCCATTAAGATAAGTGGCTTCTCGCTGCGTGCTATTTTTGCTATCTTTGTATAGTCTAGCAAGCAAGTTGTTGGATCAACATCATAAGTAACGGCGCGAAACATTTTAGCTGTAACATTGTGGCGATAACCATGTGTTAGGTGTCCTCCTGAGTGCAAAGAGAGTCCCATCAAGGTTTTGTCGGCAAGTTCATGTCTAAGTGTTTCAAACTCTTCAGCAGTGAGAGAGTCAAGTGTTTTTTTTCCAAGCTTTTCTATGCGTGGAGACTGAACGCGCTTTGTTAAAATCGCCCAAAGCGCCACTAAATTAGCATCAGCACCGGAGTGGGGTTGGACATAAGCATGAGCAGCTCCAAAAAGCTTCTTTGCCAAATCAACAGCTCGTTGTTCTATCACATCAACATTTTCACACCCCGCATAGAAACGATGAAATGGATAGCCTTCAGAATATTTGTCTGTCATCAAATTGCCCATCGCTAGCTGGACAGAAAGTGAAGAGTAGTTTTCAGAAGCGATGAGTTTGAGGTGTCGCCGCTGATCTTTGAGCTCTTGAATAATGGCGTTTGCAATTTCTGGCGCGACACCCTTCAAGTGGTCAAGTGTTGCCAGGTAGGCCTTTGCTGCTGATACATCACTTTGAGACATGGCAACCCAGTGTAGATGATCTGCTCGAAATTAGGAAGGAAATTTTGGGTTAACCCGGATTGATGCACCAGGATAAAGCGGATGGCTACTTCCAAGCTCAGTTGTATGGTCATGAAGAAGAATTTTAAACTCTCCTTCAGTAAACGGTTCTTCCGTTTCCCAGATCCACTCCTCTGCATTCGCTTGCGTAAGCTTAATGCCTCTCTCCCAATTGAGCGATGGCGTTCCCTCTCCTCTTAAGAAGACAGGGTCTTTTGAATGGACAATGATCCGTGTTCGCATAATCTTATATTAAAAAATTTCATAGATTCTGTACAGTGGACTTCGCTCCAGTAGCTTGAAAAATTAACTTTAGGACCCGTAAGGCAATAAGTATTACGATCGTCGATCCCCAGGGCTTTGGGCGCCCCCAATTGTAATCTTTATTGCCTTACGGGCTCTTATCTATGCCTTCTTGACCTTTAATACGAACCTATATAAGCTATTGCTTTGATTTTTACCTTTAAGGAACAGGCATGTTAGACTCATTTAAAACCATTCTCGCTATCCAAGAATACGATATTAAGATGATCCGTCTTATGAGGGTCAAAAATGAGCGGAGAGCTGAGCTCGAAAAGATCCAGTCACTCAGAGTTGATATGCAAAAGCAGGTTGAGGATAAAGAATCGAAAATCAAATCGATTAAGACTGAAATTCGCCTCGGTGAAACTCAAATTAGAGAGATCCAGGACAAGGTAACCAAATTCGAAGGGCAGCAAGCTGCAGTGAAGAAGATGGATGAATTCAATGCCTTAACTCAGGAAATGACTCAAGCTGGTCGTGAGAAAAATGTAATTGAACATAAACTTAGTGATTTAACAGACAAACAAGCGGCTGAAGAAGATCTGTTTGGGACATTGAAAGAGAATTTAAAATCGACAGAAGAAAAAAGTCTTCTTCTTGAGAAGGAAATTCATGAAAGTGTTGCCAAGATCAATGAAGAGGGACGCATGTTGATGGTTCAACGGCAAGAGCTTGTGCCAAGTGTTGATTCGCAGATATTTGCAATTTATGAGCGTTTACTCAAAAATAAAAAAGATCGTGTTGTTGTACCAATTGAGAAACGAACTTGCAGTGGTTGCCACATTGTTTTGACAGCACAGCAGGAAAACTTGGTGCGTCAAGCTGATCGCTTGATCTTTTGCGAGCATTGTTCGCGCATTTTATTTTGGCAAGAGAGTGAATTGACGGTGGAGGGTGAAGATGAAGCAGCTCCACGTCGCCGTCGCCGTCGTACAACAACGACAGCAACTGCACAAACTTCATGATGGGAGGAGAGGCAATCGCTGCTCTATTTGATTAGAGGAGAGGAAAGTCCGGACTTCATAGAGAGGGATACCAGTTAACTGCTGGGGGCCGTAAGGCTACGGAAAGTGCAACAGAAAATAAACCGCTAGCATTTGAGTTAGACAGGATGAAAATCTCAACTTTAAGAGTTGAGCTGCCTTAAGGAGACTTAGGGCTGATGTAAACCCTATCCGAAGCAAGAGAAGGGGAGTTCTTTGTGTCTCGCAAAGCCCCTACTAAGATCGCTTGAGAATTTTGGTGACAAAGTTCCTAGACGAATGATTGTCCAAAGAATTTTCTTATGACAGGATCCGGCTTAATATCCTCCCATCATTTTTTACGTTTATAACCGAGTTTTTAAGGAAGGTTCTCATATGTCGTCGGTAAGGCAGGTTTGTATAGGCTGTGGTCTAGATGTTTATAACTATGACACGGTTTGTCCTATAAAAGTGTGTAGAGAAGTACTGGCTGACTACACTCTGCCTCCTGTGGCTCCCAAAGCACTTGTCGAATATGTGCTTTCTGAATCTTTAAATTTTTCAAAAACTAATTTTCGCGAGCAATGTTTTTTTGCAGATCTTGGAAAAAGAAGTGTTAAAAATTTTACCGTTCAAAGAAGTGATGGAACTCTTTCTCTTCTTGTTCTAGCCATTGAAGAGAAATGCAAAGGAATTCTTTTCCCTGTCAAATGGGAGAAAGGTTTTGCATTTTTTATCTATACCCCTCCTCCAATGGTTAGTCTCATTAATACGGGGAAGATACGCGATTTAGTTGGCAAGATTCAAAAGAAATCAGATGAGATTCGAGTAGCGCAAGCGGATCTTGGCGTTGTGCAAGCAGATTTTGACATAGCCCGAAAAATACAAGTTAAGTGGTCTACTCTCTCTAGGGACGAGCAGGCCCGGTGGCGTTTAAAGTGGAAACGTGACGATAAACGTCAAGGTAGTAGTTAGTTGATCGCTCCCAGCTAAGGTCTTCCTGCATCCCAGCTTTCTGCAATAGATGGAAAGTAGCCGGCTGATTATTAAAAAGATCAAAGGCGTGTTCAAGGCTCTTTCCAAGTGCTTTGGATGTTAGTTCTTTAAAGAGAAAACCATTTTTCTTTTCAAAGATGGTATCTGCAAGCCCTCCCGTTTTACGTACAAGGGGAACAGCTCCATAGCGCATCGCTATCATCTGTGTTAGGCCACAAGGTTCAAAAAGAGATGGGACAATAAATAGATCTGAAGCAGCAAAAATCAAGTGGGAGAGTTCTTCATTATAGGAGAGTTCAAGGTGGACATGTCGATCGGATGCATACTCTCTTTTCAGTGCGTCAAACTCTGCCTGGATCTTGGGATCTGAAGCAGAGCCAAGCAAAATAAACTGCCCACCAAGCTCTCTTGTCTTGGTCAGTGCTGCTTGGATCAGCTCTGGATTTTTTTGTGGAACAAGACGTGTGATTACTCCAACAATTGGAGAGCCATCCTCCATTTTCAAAAGCTTGCGCACATGTGCTTGAATCTTTTTCTTTCCCTCCAAATTAATCGAAGAAAAATGACAAGGTAGCATTGGGTCAGTTTCAGGATTCCACACTCCAACGTCAATTCCATTCAAAATTCCAGACACCTTATGCCAATTTGGCTTTATGTAGGGGTGGGAGTGAATTTCTTTTGCATAAGTTGGTGAGACAGTCGTGACTTGATCTGCAAAATGAATGCCTCCTCGAAGTAAGCTAAATGCATCTCCATCACGCAGAGGTTCTACATCTTGCAAGCCAATATGGTCAAGTACAATTCGACCACAATGGCCGCTGTAAGCTAAATTATGAATAGTTAACACAGTGCGAGGCATAAATGCGGCAGCAATGGCCGTTGGCCAGTCGTGTAGATGCAAAACATCATAAGGTCCTACAAGGTCAACTGCCTTTCGTGTGAAGGTGGCAAAGCGCATTGCGTCATTAGGATAGCCATATATTTGGTCGCCTTCGATATCAATGAGTTGAACCGAAATTCCATCTACAACATCGGGGATTTTCTTGGAGCGATATTTGGGTAAAATTACCTTAACATCATGACCCTTACCTAATAAGGACTTAGAAAGGCCATGGATGACATCTCCTAGACCACCAACCTTGGCAACTGGCGCCAACTCTGAAGCAATGTGCACTATTCTCATAATTTGCAGTCTACTATTGCAGTAAATTTCTTTCAAAGTTAGAATAGGTCTCTTGCAAAAATGGCAATAGAGTTCTTTAGAAACTTGCTTTGTTTGAGAAAAGTGATGATTTTTGTGCAGATTTTGATGCAAAATATGCCTAAAATGGCAGTTTTATCACCAAATGGAGTTTCGAAAGAACTCAGGTTAATAGTGTCACCAAGAAGTTTCGCAGGAAGTTTAGTATTTCCTAGGATTTTTTGGGGTGTAGCCAAGCGGTAAGGCAGCGGTTTTTGGTACCGCGTACCGGAGGTTCGAATCCTTCCACCCCAATTTTGTGGCAATTGTAGCGCGATCTTTCGCCCCTCGCTCATCGGCCATACTCTGTATCGCCCCCTCTTTCGCGAAAATTCCACACAACTTAAAAGAGCGTTTTTAAATGGAGTTTTGAAAGAAGTCTAATGGATAATATCTCAATCTTTTCAGGAACATCTCATCCAGAATTTGCAAATGAAGTTGCAAATTTCCTGGGTTTAAAGTTAGGAAAAGTTCTTTTTGAACCCTTTCCTGATCAAGAAATTTATTGCCAAATTCAAGAAAGTGTTAGGGGAAAAGATGTCTTCTTGATTCAGTCAGTTGC
>CAMAUB010000056.1 GCA_945861315.1 Chlamydia trachomatis | reverse complement strand
GGGGCGTGGTATTGGTCTTGGTCATAAATTGCGTGCCTATACATTGCAGGACGAGGGCTTTGATACGGTTGAAGCAAATGAGGAACTTGGCCTTCCAATTGATTCTCGAGAGTATGGTATTGGAGCACAAATTTTGGCTGATCTTGGGCTGACAACGATTCGTCTTTTGACAAATAATCCAGCGAAATATGGTGGACTTGATGGGTATGGCTTAAGTGTTGTTGAGCGTGTGCCTCTTCCCCCTAAGGTAACAAAAGAGAATTTAAAGTATTTACAAGCTAAACAGTTGAAGTTGGGGCATGAGTTTAACATCACAGTTAGTTGAAGAAACTTTTGATGCAAGCGGGATGCGTTTTGCTCTTGTTGCAGCTCGGTTTAATGGACCGATTGTAGAGCGTCTAGTTGATGGTGCAATCAAGTGTTTGAAGAGGCATGGAGTTGAAGAGTGGAAGTTAGTTTGGGTCCCTGGCTCATTTGAATTACCGCTTGTTGCAAAAAAACTGGCTGAGTTGGGGCAGTACGATGCGGTGATTTGTCTTGGTGCGATTATTCGGGGGGATACGGCTCACTTTGATCATGTGGCGACTCAAACGGCATCAGGTATCTTACAAGCCTCTTTGAGTACGGGTGTGCCCATAATTTTCTCTGTTTTAACAACTGAAAATGTAGCTCAAGCTGAGGCGCGTTCAAAAATCATGGAGCATCCAATTGATATGTGTGATGCTTTTGATGTTAAATGCAATAAGAGTTCCTATACAGGAAACAATGGGTATAGTGGAGCGCTTGCTGCAATTGAGATGGTGCACGTGATGAAACAATTTTCAAGAGAAGAGCTTTGCGACTTAAAAGGCTAAAAATTGTTGGTTTTAAATCGTTTGCTGATCGTGTAACGATTGATTTTGATGCCGAGGTAATCGGTGTTGTTGGTCCAAATGGGTGTGGCAAGTCGAACATTGTTGATGCCTTTCGTTGGGTGATGGGCGAGCAGTCTGCAAAATCGATGCGTGGTGATAAGATGCACGATGTGCTCTTTGGTGGAACAAGCAAGCGAAAAGCACTCAATTTAGCGGAGGTTGCTGTCACTTTGACGCAGATAGCAGGCGAGCTTGCAACCCCTTATGAAGAGGTGACACTTGCACGTCGTCTTCATCGAAATGGTGAGTCAGAGTATTTAATCAATAATCAGTTAGTTAGGCTGCGCGATGTTCAAGATTTACTTCTTGGGTCGGGAATGGGGAAAAATGCTTTCTCAATTTTTGAACAAGGAAAGATTGAGCGCATTATCAACCTTCCACCGGTGCAACGACGCACAATTTTTGATGAAGCGGCAGGTATTGGCCGCTTTTTAGAGCGAAAAAAAGAGAGTGTGCGCAAACTTTCACAAGTTGATGAGAATTACAATCGTATCAAAGATATTCACGATGAGGTGGAGCGGCAAACGCGCACGCTTAAAAAACAAGCAACTTTAGCCAAGCAGTACCAGACGAACAAAGAGAGGCTCACAGCGCTTGAAGCGGCTGTATTGATCACGCGCTTAAAACATATTAGTGCACGTACAGAAAAAACTGATCTTGCAAATGTTCTACAAGAGCTTGAAAAAGAGCAAAAAGCATTTGATTTGACGCAGCAGCGTCATTTGGTTGTAAAAAAAGAGATAGGCGCACTAGAAGCAAAAGCCAACTATGATCGGGAAGCCCTTTATCAAGCGAACAGTGGTGCAAAAATTTCTGCGGCAGAATTTGATCGGCAAAAAGAGCGGCTAGCGGAGCTTACTTTAAGAGAAAAAACGCTTCAAAGACAGCTTTCAGATGTACAAGCTCGGCAAAAGGGGTTTGTAGCTGGATCTAAAGAAGAGGGACTTGAAGAGAAGCTTATCAAGCTCACTATTGAGTTAAAGCAAGTTCAACAAGAGCATTTACAAGCAATTAGAAGACAAGGGGAACTTAAGGGAGAAGTGCAAGATCTTAAGCGTCTTGAAGGTGTGCAAAAAGAGAATGGTGAGAAGAAAAAAAATGTAGAGCAGCTTTCAAAAGAAATTGATGTTTTGAAAGAAGAGCTTTCACTTGTCATTCGAGATTTAACCGTGGTGGAAGAGGAGCTTAAAAAAGTTGATGAGCGTGAACATGAGCGGAAGATTGTTGATCTAAATGCGCGTGCTAAAGCGCTCAATTCATTGTCAGGGGCAATCACAAATCAGCTTTATAAAGAGGCAGAGGTTCAAGAACGCACAAAGCTACTCACATCACTTATTCAGCCAAAGCGTGGGCATGCAAAAGCAATTGAGGTAGCTCTTCACACCTACAAGCAGACCCTTGTTGCGCAGAGTCAAGCTGATTATGATTTTGTGATTGCTTATGCTGCGAAAAAAAAGATCAAAGACTTCTCTCTTGTTTGTATGGAGGGGTTAAAAGGTGGAAAAAAAGGTCTTTTTTCCTATGTGGAAAAAGGGGCTTTGGCAGAACACTTTCTTGGAAGTACACAAATTGAGGTGACAGATGAGGGAGATTTCATCGATCATCTAGGCGTGCGTCACTCTCATAGTGAGAAGGGAGCTAGGCCTTTTCTCTATAAAGAAGAGCTTGAAGAGATTGCTGAGCAGTTGAAGGTATTAGAAAAAGAGTTAGTTGTACTACGCAAGGCTCATGAAAAGCTAACCGCTAAGCAAAATGGATTAAAACTGAGCAGACGTGGTGTA
This sequence comes from Chlamydia trachomatis, assembly GCA_945861315.1. Lineage (GTDB taxonomy): Bacteria > Chlamydiota > Chlamydiia > Chlamydiales > JAAKFR01 > JAJACK01. Next base: position 5,272 of record CAMAUB010000056.1, on the reverse strand, counting down.
GAAGAAAAAAGACGTAAGCTTGAGATGCAGCTTGTACAAGAAAACTTTGCCTATCAGCGAACGTTAAAAGAATTGAGCGGCAAAGATATGGGTATTGTCCCTAAGCTTGAACAAGAGTTAAAAGAGGTTATCCTTTTATCTTTGGCAACTAGCAAACGTGTCGAGATACTTGAGCAAGAGCGACAAAAGCTTCAGTTTGCAGTTCAAGAGATGAAGGTCATGGAGGCAAAAAAGCAAGAAAATGCCGCTCAGGAAAAACGCCTTCTTGATGAATATGAGCAGGTGCAAACAACAAAGACATTAACTGAAAAAGCGATTCAAATGCGCCATGAAGTTGCGGTTTCACAAAAAGAAAAATTAGAGAATTTGCAAGCGTGTGCAGATGAATCAGCACATGGTTTTGAAGCTGCAAAACAGAAGCGAGAAGAAATTGAAACCCTCTACATTAAAGCACGCGATGATCTAAAAGAACTTGAAAAACGCAAACATAAGATGGAGCTTTCAATTGCAGAAGAGAGTGCATTGCAAAATGAACTTGAGCACGAGCTAGTAGAGCGTCATCAAATATCCCTTCAAGAGGCACTTCAATCTGAGATGATTTTAGATAATCTTCAAGAAGCAGAGAAAGAGCTAAAACAGCTTCGTATCTCAGTTGAGAAAGCAGGAGCCATCAATATGACGGCAATAGAAGAGTATCAAATTCAAGCAGAAAGATTTGACATGCTCGATGAGCAATTGAATGACTTAGCTACCTCCAAACGAGATCTTGAGCAGATCATTATCGCTCTTGATGCAGAGAGTCGCAAAATCTTTAAAGAGGTATTTACACAGATTCAAGAGAATTTTAAGCGTAATTTTCAGACGCTGTTTAATGGGGGAGAAGCCGACCTTAAGTTTACCGAGAGCAAGGATATCTTAGAGGCGGGCATTGAGATTATAGCAAAACCTCCAGGAAAACAGATGCGTTCGATTTCGCTTCTATCTGGTGGTGAGAAATGTCTTACTGCACTCGCTCTTTTATTTTCCATTTTTGAAGTGAAGCCAGCTCCATTTTGTATTTTAGACGAAGTGGATGCTCCTTTAGATGATTCAAACGTTGATCGTTTTACCAAGATGTTGAAGCATTATGTCGATAAAACTCAATTTATTGTCGTCACACACAATAAGAAGACAATGGCGGTTGCTGATATTTTAATTGGTGTTTCTATGGAAGAAAAAGGGGTCTCTAAGCTACTCTCGCTCACATTTGAGAGGAAATATGCAGATAGGAATACCGAAAGAGTGTAAGAATCACGAATACCGTGTTGGAGCAACCCCTGGTCTTGTTAGTCTACTGACTCAAGCAGGGCATGTTGTTCTAGTTCAAAGTGGTGCGGGCGAAAAAATTGGCTATGCTGATGAGCATTATGAGCACGCAGGCGCCACCATCGTCCCAACATTAGAAGCTGTCTACCAAGCAGAGATGATCGTTAAAGTTAAAGAGCCGCAAAGTAAGGAATTTTCCCTGCTTAGAAAGGGGCAGATTCTTTTTTGCTATCTTCACCTTGCTCCAGATCCAGAGCAGACTAAACATTTGATTGAACGGCAAGTTGTTGCCATTGCCTATGAGACGATTACAGATGACATGGGACGCCTTCCCTTGTTGACTCCAATGAGTGAGGTTGCAGGGCGCATTGCTATTCAAGCAGGAGCGACCTGTTTGCAAATAGCACATGGTGGAAAAGGGCTTCTACTTGGAGGGGTTCCAGGTGTTGCGTCGGCCAAAGTTGTGATCATTGGTGGCGGTGTTGTAGGAACACAAGTTGCACGTGTTGCGATGGGCTTTGGTGCTGATGTCACCATCTTAGAGCGACGTCTTTCAAGACTGCGCGAGTTGGATGATCTATATGGTCCACTTTTAAAAACAATCTACTCCACACCAGTTGCAATTGAAGAGGCTGTTGCTGGTGCTGATCTTGTTGTTGGGGCAGTTTTGATCCCCGGAAAAATGGCGCCCAAAGTAATCACCGAAGAAATGGTCAAGAAAATGAGCCATGGAAGCGTCCTTGTTGACGTTGCAATTGATCAAGGGGGGTGTGCTGAAACATCTCGTCCAACAACACACTCTGACCCAATCTACATAAAGCATGGAGTGGTTCACTACTGTGTTACAAATATCCCTGGTGCGTGTGCGCGTACATCAACACAAGCGCTCACCAATGCGACAACCCCCTATGTGCTTGATTTGGCACAGAAAGGGTATAAGCAAGCACTAAAAGATGATCCCCACTTCCTAAGAGGGCTCAATGTCTGTCTTGGACATGTTACAAACGAACATGTTGCCTCAGACTGCGGCTACGACTACTACCCTCCACAATCTTTTGTGGAATAAACTCTGATGGACGATGGCTAGATACACTGTTGGAATAGATCTTGGAACAACCAATTGTGCCATAGCCTTTTGTGAGAAAGAAAATGGGAGAGTGGAGCAGTTTCATATACCTCAAGAAGGGAGTAGAGCACCCTTGGCACCCCTGTTGCTCCCCTCTTGCCTCTATTTTGATGAGGAGGGGAATGAAGTTGTGGGACAACTAGCCAAAGAGCTTGGAGTTAAGATTCCCACACGTTTTGTTCACTCAGCCAAAAGTTGGCTCTCAAATCCAGCAGCAGCACGCAAAGAACGCATTTTACCAGAGGGAGATGGAAGGATCTCTCCTGTTGAAGCAACAGCACGCTACCTTGATTTCATGCGACTGGCGTGGAACAAAATCAAAGCAAAAAACAGCCCCTACGATGAGCTTGAAGAGCAAGAGATCATCCTGACAATTCCCGCTTCTTTCGACGAAGTGGCGCGCAAACTCACTCTTGAAGCTGCAACAATGGCTGGACTGCGCACTGTGACACTCCTTGAAGAGCCTCAAGCAGCCTTTTACAACTGGTTGCTTGAGCATCACAAGCCCAAATCCAATCCTTCAGATAGTTTATACCCAAACAACTTGAAGAATTGGAATTTCGGCTGCGTCAAAGCCCCGGGCTTGAACGATCGTAAACAACCCCATATTTCTAATATTGGGTCGTTTCCGGTCGTTCAATCGCGGGAGCTTTCACGTCAGCCCAAATCCGATTATTCAAGTTGTTTGGGTATAGGTATCGATAATAACTCTGTGATCCTTGTATGCGACATTGGAGGAGGAACCACAGACTTTAGCTTGATTGAAATGCGCGAAACAGAGTTCATGCGCATGGCAGTTGGCAATCACCTCCTTCTTGGTGGAGACAATATGGACCACGCGCTTGCCTATCATGTGCAAGCAAAAATCGGACAAGAGCTAGATACGTCACAGTGGCTTACTTTAATCCAAGAAGCGCGTAATGCAAAAGAGATTCTACTCAATAACAGCCAAACAGAAGTCATAATATGGCTTGGAAAAAGTGGATCACATATTGTTGGAGGGGGCATTAAAACAACACTTAGTTATGAAGAGGTTGAAGAGGTGTTGCTGTGTGGTTTTTTTGGACTCATGCCACTAGATGAAGCAACAAAATTAAAAAAAAGCTCTGGTATCAAAGCGATGGGGCTTCCTTTTGAGAGTGACCCCTCCATTACAAAGCACCTAGCTGCCTTCTTATCTAAATGTGAGCGAAAACCAACAGCTGTTCTCTTCAATGGCGGTGCTATAAAGCCGCAAATCTTTCAAAAAAGAATTATCGATTCATTAGAACAATGGTTTGGAAATAAAGTAACAAAGCTTCCTTCCAACTCTTTAGATCTTGCAGTTTGTCGTGGAGCAACTTACTTTGGTAAAGCACGTTATGGAAATGGAGTGCGTATCCAAAGTGGTACCCCACGCTCTTACTACCTCAAAGTGCGCAATCAGGAGGAAGAGATGGCTCTCACACTTCTTTCGCGAGGGGCAAAAGAGGGAACAAGCTACATCTCAGACTACACTTTCTCTCTTTTGGCAAATGAGCCCGTTAGCTTTGAACTTTTTCACTCTCACACTAGACTTGGTGATGTTGTTGGTTCACTTCTTCCAATTGACCAAGAGCAGATGCTCGCCTTGCCCCTACTGCAAACTCTGCTCAAATATGGAAAAAAAACAGGTACCACTGCCGTTAAACTCAAAATTACACTTTCTGAAATTGGAACTATTGAGCTTCAACTTATCTCAGAAACAAGCGATCACAAGTGGCTTCTTGAGTTCTCAGCTGATCAGCAAAAGGTGCGGTGTGAGCAAACTTTTGATACCCATTTTTTAGATGAGGCAAAAAAAAAGATCCAAGATACCTTTACAGTTGGTATCGCCTCTGATTTAAAATCTCTTATAGCCCAACTCGAAAAACTTCTTGAGAGCCCAAAAGCTAAGTGGTCTCCAAGCATTTTACGCGCCTTTTTTGAACCCTTACTTCATCAATCAGATAAAAGAGAGATTGCAGCTCACTATGAAATACGCTTTTGGAATTTGATCGGCTTTTTTTTAAGACCTGGTATGGGTTACCCCATGGATGACCATCGCATCAAAGAGGTTTGGAAAATTATTTTGGCAGATGCCAAAAAAGTAAAAAGTGATCCTATCAATATCCAAAAATGGATTTGCTACCGTCGTATTGCAGCAGGCTTAAGCAAAGGGCAACAGTCACAACTCTTCAATGCCATTTACCCAACTTTATTTCAAAATAGACTCGACAAATATGCCTATAGCGAAAAATTGCGTGCACTTGCCTCTTTTGAGTTAGTTGAGACCATTCATAAAATAAAACTTGGAAACGCACTGCTCAAGCGTATTGAAATAAATAAAGCTGAAGCCGTAGATTATTGGGCGCTTGGAAGGCTAGGGGCTCGCCAGCTTATGCACGGCTCAATAGCTAATGTTGTTGCCAAAAAAGTGTGCGAAGATTGGCTCAGGCGACTATTAAAGACTCCCTGGCAAGATAAAAAGCAAGCTTCCTTCACACTCGCGCTGCTCATTCGCAAAACAGATAGCCCATCAATTAATGTGAGTGAAAAAGTCATAAAGGAGGCAAAAGAGCAACTAGATTCCGAAAGACTACCTCTTATTGATCAAGAGCACGATCTCACAATTCAAGAGCAAGAGTGTATCTTCGGTGAAAGCCTCCCAATAGGCTTAGGGCTCGTAAGCCAATATAGTCGATTAAATTTAGATTGATATTTTATGGTTGCGCCAAAGCCCCGCGGTTTAATGATCACAAGTCGGTTAATATTAGAAATATTGATCAACTTGGGATCATTAAACCCCGGGTGCTTTCGCGTAACCAGAGGGTATCAATCTAA
>CAMAUB010000055.1 GCA_945861315.1 Chlamydia trachomatis | reverse complement strand
ATGAGTATATATACTTCATTTTAGTTGAGCCTCCAGATTTCGCTTGCGTAATCTTTGATGGTGCGGTCTGAAGAGAACTTGCCCATGGAAGCGATGTTGATAATTGCTTTCTTGGTCCAAAGGATTTGATCTTGGAAGGCTTTATTCACTTCATTTTGTGCCGCTACATACGATTCAAAGTCGGCAAGGACGCAGTATTTGTCTCCATTATGCAATAGAGAGTCTACAATGGGTTTAAAGAGGTCTGTATCTCCACCGCTGAAGTAGCCTCCTCCAATCATATCAAGGATGCGTTTGAGTGCCGGTAGGCGATTGTAGTAATCCATGGGATTGTAGCCCCCAGCTTTTAGGCTAGCTACTTCTTCGGTTTTTAGGCCGAAGATGAAGATGTTTTCAGGTCCGACCTCTTCAAGGATTTCAATATTGGCACCATCAAGTGTTCCAATGGTGAGTGCTCCGTTAAGAGCAAGTTTCATGTTACCTGTTCCTGAAGCTTCTGTACCAGCTGTGGAAATCTGTTCGGAGAGATCGGCTGCGGGAATGATTTTTTCAGCTAGAGTAACGCGGTAGTTGCGCATAAAGAAAATTTTGATGAGCTCTTTTGTCTCTGGATCAAAGTTGATGACATCGCCAATAGAGTTGATGAGTTTGATGAAGAGCTTTGCCATGAAGTAGCCAGGAGCCGCTTTTCCAGCAAAAATAAAGGTGCGAGGGGCTATTGTGTCACTTTTTCCATCTTTAATGCGATTGTAGAGGTCGATGATGTGTAAGATATTTAGTAGCTGTCTTTTGTATTCATGGATGCGTTTGATGTGACAGTCGAAGATGGAGTCGATATTGATAGCGGTTTCATGCATGGCATAGATCACTTTGGCAAGTGCTTCTTTATTGGCACGTTTTGCATCGATGATTTGCCTCTGAAATTCTGGTTCTTTGATAAATTTTTTAAGCTTTTGGAGTTGATCAAGGTCTGTGACCCATCCCTCACCAATTTTACTTGTGATGAGATCAGAGAGTTTTATGTTGCACTCTTTTAGCCAACGACGTGGGGTAATTCCATTTGTTTTATTGGTGAATTTATATGGCTCAAGTTCCCAAAAGTTATTGAAGACTTGTTTTTTAAGTAGTTCAGTATGCAGAGCTGAAACTCCATTGACTTTACGAGATCCAACAATGGAGAGATGGGCCATATTGACCCGTTTGGGCTCAGTCTCTTCGATGATAGAAAGTGCTCTATATTTTTCAATATTTCCAGGATAGTGGTGGTCCACCTTTTGCAGCCATCGTTTGTTGATTTCAAAGATGATCTCAAGGTGGCGAGGAAGCACTTTTTCAAGCAATGGAACGCGCCAACGTTCAATTGCCTCTGGCAAGATGGTGTGATTTGTATAGGAGAAGGTGTCTGTTGTAAGTTGCCACGCTTTGTCCCAACCGATCTCCTCTCGATCGATCAAAAGGCGCATCATCTCAGCAATTGCAAGAGCTGGGTGTGTGTCATTGAGCTGAATGGCTACTTTATCTGCAAGGTTATCTAGATGGATATGCGCTTTGTTATAGCGACGCAAAATGTCTTGAATGGTTGCAGAGACTAGAAAATATTCTTGCTTGAGTCTAAGTTCTTTTCCTTCAAAGACGTTGTCATTCGGATAGAGGACGCGCGAGATGTTTTCCGTCAGTGCAATATCTTCAACAGCACGGATATAGTCGCCGTGGTTGAAGTAGTTGAAATCAAAACCGCGTGTAGACTTAGCTTGCCAAAGACGCATTGTATTGACAGTGTCATTTTTATAGCCTGGAACGGGTGTGTCGTAGGCGACAGCAACAACTTCTTGAGTATCAATCCAGTCGGTGCGAAGTTTGCCACTTGAATCGGTGTATTGGATGGTGCGGCCATAAAATTGGATTGGATAGAGATATTCACTGCGGCACATCTCCCAAGGATTGCCATAACGCAGCCAGTTATCAGGCGTTTCTACTTGGTAACCATCTTGAATTTTTTGGGTGAAGATCCCATAGTCATAGCGAATTCCATAACCATATCCAGGAATAGCTAGTGTTGCCATGGAATCTAGGAAGCAGGCTGCTAGGCGGCCCAAGCCCCCGTTACCAAGCCCTGCATCGGATTCCATTTCAAAAATTTCATCAAGATTGTAACCAAGGTCACTAACAGCTTTACGACAGTTTTCTAAAATACCTAGGTTGACAAGACTGTTGCAAAGCGTTCGCCCTATGAGAAATTCCATAGAGATGTAGTAGACGCGTTTGGCATCGGCGTTATAGTACTCTTGCTGGGTTTTGATCCAGCGACTAACAAGTTGATCTCGTACAGCATGGGCAACTGCCATATAGACGTCTCGTTTTGTCGAAGTAAACTTGTCTTTTCCTATAGTGTAATGTAGATGTTCGATAATAGACTGAGCGAGATATTTTGAGTCACCCCTGTGATGTTTATCCGTGTTGAATGTAGAGTTCCCCATAAAAATTCCTCCAAAAAATTTACCATACAGGGGGAGGATATTTCTTGTCATTTCTAGAAAAACGTTATAGAATTTGGCCGATGAAAAATGAAGATGCCCTACGCTCTATGCTCCTGATTCGCCATTTTGAAACAAGAGGTGAAGCTGCTTACCAGCAAGGGTTTGTGGGCGGATTTTATCACGCTTATAGTGGACAAGAGGCGATTGGTGTTTCTGTTGTTGAGGTTTTTGGCCAGGAAAATTGGTACCTCACAACGTATCGCTGTCATGCTCTTGCTCTGTTGCTTGGAGAGGATCCAAAGTCATTGATGGCTGAACTTTATGGACGTAGCACAGGCAATGCAAAGGGTCGTGGGGGGTCGATGCATCTTTATTCCAAGCGAATGCTTGGAGGTTTTGCAATTGTTGGGGGACATCTTGCCGTCGCACTTGGAGCTGCTTTTTCGATAAAATACTTTGGAAGAGATCAAGAAGTCGCTATTTGTTTATTAGGGGAGGGTGCCGTTGCTCAAGGAGCGTTTCATGAATCGCTTAATTTAGCTGCCCTTTGGAGTTTACCAGTGATTTTCATCATTGAGAACAATCGGTGGGGAATGGGAACGCATGTCTCGCGCGCGATTTGTACAAAGTCAATTGCAGAGGTTCAAGCGCCAAGTTATGGAATTTCTGGATATACGCTAGATGGTATGGATTATTATGCGTGCAAAGAGGGTTTTACGAAAATTCGAGCTGAAATTTTGAAAGAGAGAAGACCTATTTTGGTGGAGTGCATTTGTGAGCGTTTCAAAGGACATTCAGTTTCTGATCCAGGGTTATATCGTACAAAAGATGCATTGAAGCTGGCGCAAGAGCGCGATCCCATTTTACAGTTAAGAAAGAAGAGTGGAATTTCCGATGAACAGTTCAAAGTCATTGATAAAGAGGTAAGAGAGCGGGTGATGGAGGCAGTGAAATTTGCCGAAGAGAGTCCTTGGCCATCTTTAGCAACATTGGAAGAGGATGTCTATGCCGATTATTGAGATGCGCGAAGCGCTTAGGCAAGCTCTTGATGAAGAGATGCAGCGCGATGAGAGAGTTGTCATCATGGGAGAAGAAGTTGCTGAGTATAATGGTGCTTACAAGGTAACCAAAGGAATGTTGGACAAATGGGGGGCTTTGCGAGTATTAGACACTCCAATTTGCGAATCAGCTTTTGCAGGTCTTGGCATTGGTGCAGCTATGACAGGCATGCGTCCAGTTATTGAATTTATGAGTTGGAACTTTGCTTTTGTTGCTTGTGATCAGATTATCTCTAATGCTGCGAAAGTGCACTATATGTCTGGAGGGCGCTTCAATGTTCCAATTGTTTTTCGAGGCCCAAATGGAGCAGCCGCACAAGTCTCTTCGCAACACTCTCACTGTGTAGAATCTTTTTATAGTAATCTCCCAGGTTTAATTGTGATAGCTGCGAGTAATCCTGCTGATGCAAAGGGACTGCTTAAATCTGCAATTCGCAATAACAATCCGGTGATCTTCCTTGAATGTGAGCTTGACTATGGATTGAAAGGGGAAGTTCCAGAGGGAGACTATTTAGTTCCTATTGGAGCGGCAGCTGTTGTGAAAGAAGGGGAAGAGCTTACCCTTGTCACATACGGTGGGATGATGAACGTGTGCCAGCGGGTGCTTCAAGAACTTCCTGGTGTTTCAATTGAGCTTATTGATCTTCGAACGATCAAACCACTTGATATTCAGACGATTATTCGTTCGGTTCAAAAGACTCATCGTTGCCTTATTGTTGAAGAGGGGCACTACTTTGCAGGGATCGCATCTGAAATTGGTTTTGAGCTTATGGAGCACTGCTTTGATTATCTTGATGCGCCAATTGGACGAGTGTGTCAAAAAGAGACGCCCATGCCTTATTCGAAAGTTTTAGAAGCGCAGACACTGCCCAATTCTGAGCGAATTATAAATGCGATTAAGAGGATATTAGCCTAATGCCATTTACAGTAAACATGCCAAAGCTCTCTCCAACTATGGAGGAGGGGAACATAGCCAAGTGGTTGAAGAAAGAGGGAGAGTATGTTGAATCAGGAGAGGTCTTCTTGGAGATCACAACTGATAAGGCAACTGTTGAGCACTCTGCACTTGATGAAGGATGGCTTAGAAAAGTGATCGTTAAAGAGGGAAGTAGTGTAAAAGTGAATGAGCCAATCGCTATCTTCACTGTGGAGAAAGAAGAGAGTATTGAGGGATTTATTCCCAAGAGAGTTGTTGTTAAAGCGCCTATAGAGGAAGTTACAAAGGAGAGTGTTCGTGTGAAAAAAGAAACTGTAACTGGTGAAGTGACATTTGCAGCTCCAAGGCATATGCCTGAGCCGCCACTTGCAACCTATGATCATCCATCTCCCACACAGGCGCCGGGTGAGCGAATTTTAGCATCACCTTTAGCTAAACAGCTCGCCAAAAAAATGGGGCTAGACCTCTCTACTGTTAAAGGAACCGGTCCAGGTGGTCGGATCACAAGCTCCGATCTTGAAAAAGCGCAGCCAGAAGGAGTTGTTACATTTGGGCGACGTGAAGCTCCACAACTGCCTCCTGGTACATTCAAAGAGATACCACTCTCTGCTATGCGTAAAGTGATAGCCAAGCGCCTCCAAGAATCAAAAAGCTTCATTCCACACTTCTATGTGAAGCAAGTGATTAATGCTGAGCACTTGATCGCTCTTCGTGAGCAGCTTAAAAATCTTGATCTCAAAGTCACTTTCAATGATATGATTGTGCGTGCAACCTCTTTAGCTCTTCGTCGGCACCCAAAGATCAATCGAGGATTTAATAGCCTTAATCAAACAATCATCGAATTTCAGACAATCGATATTTCCATAGCAGTCTCTATTGAAGATGGGCTAATCACTCCGATTGTGCGTCATGCAGACTACAAAAATTTGGGGCAAATCTCTGTAGAAATCAAAAGCTTGGCTAAAAAAGCGGCAGCTGGAAAGTTGCAGGAGAATGAGTATAAAGGGGGATCTTTCTGCATCTCTAACTTGGGTATGTATGGAATTACAGAGTTCACAGCAGTGATCAATCCCCCGCAAGCGGCTATTTTAGCAATAGGTGGCATTGAACAGACGCCTGTTGTCAAAAATGGAAAGGTAGTGGCTGGGAAAACATTAGTCCTCACTCTTTCAGCTGATCACCGAGTGATCGATGGCGCAGATGCTGCAGAGTTTTTAAGAACACTTAAGCACCTTCTTGAAAATCCAGTGGGGCTTACTCTCTGAAAAAAATCAGATAATTACGAGATTTCATATTTTCTGGAATAAAGAAACATGGGTAGCCGGTCATGGTTGTGATCGTATTAGTAGCATCTAATGTCGCAATCGCTTGTTTTTGGGCACATCCTGCAACATATAAGCCGCCACCTATAGACCATTTTTTAAAAGCATCAACAACTACCTTTCCAAGAAATGGAGATAAGACGCATAAAGAGAAGCAGCCTGTGCAAATAGGAGCTGCCCATGCACTCTCATGTAGAGGGACACCATCATTCCATTTATTTTCGATTGCAGCCACAAGTTTTAAGCCATTTCTTGGATCAACCCACATATAAATAGCGGCCATGATAACAGCGACGCCATAGAAAGGAGCGCGTACAGCACGCCAAACATCTGCCTTAAGCTCTGCTGGGATTTGACGAAAATTGCCGCTAAAAGTAAGTTTCAATGGGACAATGAGCAGGCGAAGAATGTTATTTGCAATGGTAGCCACTACATGGATGGGAGCTGTGGCAATAACTGCGGTTGCTACATATTCATTATCAATGGGTTCTTTCCTTATATAGAAAGCGCACTGTTTTGTATGAGCTGTTGAAGTGTCTAAAAAGCCTTGGCTTTCGTACACAAAAGGCTTCTTTTCAAGTAGTTTTTTCTGTGCCTGCTCAAGTCGAGAATCATTCAATCCTAGCTCTCTCAGATCATCAATTATAAAGATTGCTCGAGTGTCTATAAGTTCAAGAATCTGCCAAGAATTTGCAGTAGCAATTCTTTTGTATACTTCTTGAATAATTTGGATTGGATCTTCAATCGGCCTGCTGCGGATTGCTTCTATAATTTCTTGGTTTTCATTTGGTGAAAAAGTCCCAAAGTTATTAGTGATAAAGGCGGGCTTCCAATGAGCCTTGCCAGAAAATTTTCCGTTATCTTTATTACATACAATATTACGGATGACAACTAAGCCTCCAGTGACTGCAGCAGCAGTGATAGAAAGAGCAATGAGCGCTTTTGGTTGGCTAAATGCATGAATAAAGTCTTGCGGGAATGAGGTGAGGTGGTGAGAGAGCGCAAGGGCGATTGTAATGATTGCCCCAAAAATAACAACAGTTGCAACTGTATGAACCAAAAGTTCATGTTTACTTGGGTTTTGAGGTATGAGATAACGCTTCAATGTATTATCACGCGCTTTGACAAGACTTGTGTAATTTGCATCAGCTGGAGGGTTGATGATAGCCATAAAACTCCTAATCTAAAACTGTAATTAATCATAACAAAAATATGATATTAAGTCTTTGTGAATCTTTATTTTATCTTTACTTTTAGCCAAGGCTTTTGACGAGTAAAGAAGATTTTTATTGATAAAAAACTTCCTTGTTGTCTTAATAATTGCTTTACCTTTATATGGTATAATTTGAATAGAATAAAGGAAAATTATGAACGTATATGGCCCACACTTTAACCATCGAGTAGATCCAATAGGGGATCATCCTGATGAGCAGGGGGATGAGGAGCGTAAAAAGCGCCGAGTCAAGTTCAAAGGGCGTACTTGGGGGAAGAAGGAGGAAGATCTTCTCTCTTTAGATCCATCTTTGATGGAGATTCCTCCATTGCATGATACGCAGAAGAAGCTCTCTACTGGGGTGTATGCCGATAGGGTCTGTCTAGATGAGGCTCAGCAAATGTTTGATAAGCTGACCACTTTGGAAGAGAAGATTGCTCAGTTATGTTTTTATCAGACTAAGGCCCTCTATGATATGCAGATTCAAAATAATGTAGAGCTCTTGATTCAAGCGTGGCAAATCGGGGGAGTTCTCTATTGTGCAGGAGAATACAAGCGACAAACCTACCTTATTTATCGCTTTCAAGCTGTTTCTAAGACGCCACTACTAATGGGAAATGACTTTCTTCATGGGCTCTCTTTTTACTATGAAGATCAAGCTCTTCCAACTTTTGAAGGAGGGCTTACAGAGCAGCGCTTTTCTGACCTTGGAAAGGCGGTTATGGTCCTTGGAAGGCGGATGAATATTCACTTTCAGCTCGACCGGGAGCGTAAGGTACATCATATTCCGATGACTGAGCTTCATGCACGAGCCTTTCGCAAGGGGATTCGGCAGGCGCATGGAATTGTAGCACGTACACAACCAGCCAAACCTAACTACTCGGCTTCAGCCAAGCAAAACTATCCAACCTTCTCAGTTGAACAGCATCCACTCTCCTTTTCAATGGATAGTGCCCAAGAGCATATTGGCGTAAAATCACTCAACTTTTTTGATCTGACAGATGAAGAAATAACAGAGAGGAAAAT
>CAMAUB010000054.1 GCA_945861315.1 Chlamydia trachomatis | reverse complement strand
AATGAAAGTTCTTCGAGAAATGTTTGCAAAGAATCACACTCATGCGCTTTAGCAATCAATTCATCGATATTCTCTTTTTTATCATCAAAAGTCTCTTTGTCTTCCTTGAGGACATCAAGATAGTTAGTGCGACGAACTGTTTCAGTGACAAGCTCCTGTAAACTAATAATGTCTTTTAAGGCCTTGAGCTCGCGTATCATTCTTGCGTATGCAAGAAGGCTTTCTTTTTGTTTTAGAGAAAGACGCACATCAGTTGGGTTCTCGCAAAAATCAATGAAGGAGCCAGAAGATGCATTTAAAATATTTTCAAGGGTTGTATCGCCAATACCACGTTTGGGAAGATTGATTGTACGCATAAATGAGACTGAATCTGTATCAGATTCGATTATTCGTAAAAATGAGAGAATGTCTTTGATCTCTTTTCTTTGATAAAAAGAGATGCCCCCTACAATAACATAAGGTATTGCTTTGCGAAGCAGATAGTCTTCAAAAATTCGAGATTGGAAATTGGTTCGATAGAAAATGGTCATTTCGCTGAGAGGAATTTTATAAAGCTTATGAAGTCTTTCGATCTCATGGATAACGAAACTTGCTTCATCTCTCTCGTTTTCGCCCACAAAAAGAGTGAGCTTCTCTCCCTGCCCACGGTCGCTCCAAAGATTTTTTTCAAAACGACTGAGGTTGTTTTGAATCAATGCATTAGCAGCTTCTAAAATATTGGATCGGCTGCGGTAATTTTGCTCAAGGCGCACGGTTTTCGCACCCGGATAGTCACGATCAAAATTCAAAATATTGTTGATGTTGGCCCCTCGCCATGAGTAGATTGATTGATCGGGATCTCCGACGACAAAGATGTTGTGGTTTTTTTGAACAATCAATTGAGCAATCATATATTGAGCGCGGTTAGTATCTTGATACTCGTCAATTAAAAGGTAGGGCCACCTTTGTTGATAGTGTGTAAGTGTGTCTGGATCTTCTTGGAAAAGCTTGACGCTGAGATAGAGAAGATCATCAAAATCAAGAGCATTAGATTCTTTAAGGCGTTCTTGATAAAGCTTATAAATCTGAGGAAAAATTTTTTCGACTGTGTGTGATGAGGTCATTTCATCTGGATTTTGAAGCTGATTTTTTGTAGCAGAAATCAAAGCGCGCAATAGCTTGATTTCACTTCTCTCTTTCTTAATGCCTAAAGTTTGTAAAACGGTGCGAAGCAATCGATTTGAGTCTTCTTCATCGTAGATGGTGAAATTTGGGTTGTAGCCAATTTTGTTAATTGACTCCCGCAGAATCAAAGCTCCAAGGCTATGAAAAGTTGAAATGACTGGATATTCTTCGTAATACTCTTTTTTCAAAAGATTATGCACCCGCTCCTGCATCTCACGAGCTGCTTTATTAGTGAATGTAACTGCTAGAATTTGAGAAGGGCGCACCCCATTTTCAATGAGAGTAGCGATTCTAACAGCAACAATTCGAGTCTTGCCTGAGCCAGCACCGGCAAGGACCAGAAGTGGTCCTTCACGATGAATAACCGCTTGATGTTGTTCTGGATTGAGGAGATTTGACATAACCATAGCGATGGTAATCGAAACTGATTGAAATTTCACGCAAATAGTGTAAAAGTTCAACTTTTCCAGAAGAAAAGACGGGCTTATCCATGAGATAGGCGCCAACTGCTGCAGCTCTTTTTTCAATCCGCCTACTCGTCGCAAGAAGACGGATTGGGGTTTGGTCCATCTTGAGGCAGAAAGTTTCTTCATCTTCCTCAGAAAGAACATAGGGCGTTTGACAAATTTCAAGAGCTGTCAAGATACGAGCAAGATCAAGAGTTGACTCCCCGTTATAGCGCACGATCACTTTTTCTTTGGGGACGAGGTAAAAGAGATTCTCTTGCCCAATCAAGTTCCACTCGTCTTTGGGCGTGCAGTATAGCTTTTTCCAATAGGCGTAACTCTCAGCGCTCTTTTTCCAGATTTTCTGTTCTTGCTTTGAAAACTTATAGCGCATCAAGATAGGAACCACGGATTGAGGCAAAATTTCTTTTTGATTATCTTCATAAGGTTCAATATGAACAAGCTGTGAAAGGTAATGAGGGCCTCCAACTTTGGCTCCTGGTCCAAAAGCGCTTGCTTTACATCCTCCAAAGGGCTGTCTTCCAACAATGGCTCCTGTCATATTTCGATTGATATAGAGATTGCCGGCAATAATTGATTTTTTCCAAATTTTTTGTTCTCGTTCATCAAGAGATTGAAGTCCACTTGTTAATCCGAAAGGCGTTGCATTTGCCATTTCAATGGCTTCTTGTAGGTTATCAGCAGACATGACGCCGAGTAGCGGGGCAAAAAATTCATTTTGGTGCGTGAAACTTCCTTTTTTCACACCGAGTTTAATCCCAGGAGTCCAAAGGTTGTTTTCCAGATTTTTAGGAGATACAAGCCAAGACTCTCCCTCATCGAGTTTGTTAAATTCGACACTTGGTGGGCGGATAAGAGGGGAGATAAAGGTTGTAGGATTCCAACTTTCTCCAACTGGCAAACTAGTTGCTGCATCTTTGAGCTGTCGTAAAAATGACCCATCTTCATAGAGCTCTTTTTCTAAAATAAGAAGCGAGCAAGCACTACATTTTTGTCCAGAATGAGAAAAGGCTGAATGAATCACACTGCGAATAGCAAGATCGCGATCAGCCATTGCTGTGACAATCATGCAATTTTTTCCGCCTGTTTCGGCCATAAGGTCAAGACTTGGGCGTATCTGTTTAAAATAACGCGCTGTTTGAGTTGCTCCTGTCAAAATAACAGCAGCAAGTTTTGGATGTTTGATTAAATAACTCCCAACTGGTTCATCGTCGCAGGAAATAAATTGCAAAGAGCGTTTTGAAATCCCCACTTCCCAAAAAAGATTGACCAGCTTCCAACCAACTAACACAGCCTCTGGTGCTGGCTTAAAGATAACAGCATTTCCTGTGATCAAAGATGCTGCAATTCCACTAGTTGGAATAGCGAGGGGAAAATTCCAAGGAGGAGCAACTAAAATAGTCCCTTTTGGTTTGCCAATTGGCCTCCACTGCTTTTGGTAGTAGGTAATAAAGTCAATCGCTTCTGAAAGTTCTGGATCAGCTTCCAGAGCAGTTTTCCCACTATCAGCAACCATCGCTTGAATCAACTCTTTTCGATGGGCGCGCAAAAGGGCGGGTAGTTTTTCTAAAGAGGCTTGATTTAACTCAGCTTGTTCAAGAGCAGTATCAATGTGCGTTTGGTTGGCAATAGAATAGGTATAAAAAGGTAAGCAAGTTGATGGATCAATTCCCTCTTTTGTCTCAGAGTGGATTGTTTGTCCACCTATCACTAAAGGGATAGGAGCTACTTTTTGTGGAGTAGGATGCCAAATGCGGTTTTCCGGAAGAGAAAAATCAGTATCGGGTTCATGATGAGTGTCACATGGAGTGCGTCTGCGTCTTTCTATAGGAAGAGAATCTATCAAAGAGCAGGCGTATTTAAAACGGCTCTCTTCCTGATTCCATGTTGTGTTGCCAGGGCTGAGGTGAAAAAGATGGCGCAAAAAGTTCTGCTCTCCACCATTTTCATCAAGACGACGTACAAGATAGGCTACAGCATTTTGAAAATCTTTTTCCGCTGCTTCTGGGCAATAGAGAATGAGCTTATGCGTTAACTTTAGAAGAGCTTGTTGCATCCCAAGAGCCATTCCGCTGAGCATTTCAAAAGTGACGCTCTCTTCTGCTTTTGCACAACTGCGTAAGACAAGGGCGTAAGAGATATCGAAGAGATTATGACTTCCAATACCGATATGTACGGCATGCGTCTGCCTCGGGTCTATTGCGTATTCCAGCATTCTCTTGAAATTTGCATCGCTCTCTGCTTTCATTTCAAAAGGAGCTTGGCGCCACCCTTTGATAGAGCTTTCCACAACTTCCATAGCAAGATTCGCCCCTTTAACTATCCGAATCTTAATGGGAGCACCTTTGCGTGCAATAGCCCACTTCGTCAACTCTTGTAGCATGACATAGGACTCAGGCAAATATGCTTGAAGAACAATTCCAGCACTCTTGTTTAGAAATTCGGGCTCGCTCAGCACTTTTTTAAAAAGAGCGACAGTTAAATCAAGATCACGATACTCCTCCATGTCTAAGTTGACAAATTGGTGAGGTGAGCAAGCGCGATAAAGCGTGCGTAAGCGCTCAGATAAAATATCAAGTGTTTGCTCAAAAGCGCAGAGGTTGATTTGGCTATAGAGAGTTGAAATTTTTACGGAAATATATTCAATTGTTGGGTCAGCAAGATCGCTTAGATAGAGATCGAGTCTTCTTTTAGCCTCCTCTTCGCCTAAAATTGCTTCTCCCAAATGGTTGAGATTAATTGTAATGTTTTTTTCTTTACACTTCTTGAAAAATGGTTTGGCATTTTGGGGAAGAAGCACTGAAGCGAGATCTTGCTGGATTTTCTTTTTGATGAAGTTTAGAGAGAGTTTGGGAAACAGCAGCCCATACTGTCTAAAGAGGAGGAGCTTAAGTCGATCAGATTCGGTTAAAAAATTGGGTATGCCAATGCGATGAATCAAATCAACAAGTTGGTCAACAACGCGCCTCGGGTTATGGCTGCGGTAGCAAAAGTCTGCCATTTCTGTCATAAAAAGACGTCCATTTGGATCTTCCATCATCTTTGCAAGCCACGCTTCTCGCTTTTTTTCAGATAGTTGGCGACATTTTAAACTCTCTTTGAGTAAAATAGAGGCAATCTCAATGCTTTTTTCGATTCTCTCTTGCCTAGAAAGGGAGGTTCCACGTATCTCTTTAAGAATTAATGTTGGGTTAGGTGTCATATGTTTAAAACTCTTTTCTTGCTTATTTTTGTGCCTCTACTGTCCTTATTCGGTCAAGTGAAAGTAGGAATTGATGTTCTTTTTGAGGATGGAGCATGTGAGCAACTGAAAGGGAAACGCATTGGTCTTATTACAAATATTACAGCGATTGATGCCAAAGGAATTTCAACACTCCAACGGTTGAGCGAATATGATGTTGTTGCTATTTTTGCTCCAGAGCATGGTTATTGGGGCTCAGGTTATGCATCTGAGATGATTTCAGATGAGATGCATGAAGAACTTCCGATCTATAGCTTGCATGGAAGTAATCGAAAACCAACTCAGAAACAACTTGAAGGGATTGATCTTCTTATTTTTGATATTCAAGATATTGGATCGCGCTCTTATACCTATATTGGAACACTTTTCTATTGCATGGAGGAGGCGGCTAAACTTCAAATTCCTGTCATTGTACTAGACCGCCCAAATCCACTTGGGGGAACTGTTGTAGATGGTCCTTTGGTTGATGATAATTGGCGCTCATTTATTAGTTATGTCAATATCCCCTATTGTCACGGAATGACAGTTGGTGAACTTGCTTGTTTTTTCAATCAAGAGTATCACGTCAATTGTGATCTAACAGTTATCCCTATGAAAGGGTGGAAGCGGGGAATGGTTTTTTCGCAAACAGGTCTCAATTGGGTGCCAACATCGCCGCAAATTCCCGAACCGGACACAGCATTTTTCTATCCCACAACAGGTTTGATTGGCCAGTACTCTTTATTGAGTATTGGAATTGGATACACCCTTCCTTTTAAAGTTATAGGAGCTCCCTGGGTTGATGCAGAGAAGTTAACTTGCATAT
Source organism: Chlamydia trachomatis (assembly GCA_945861315.1). Lineage (GTDB taxonomy): Bacteria > Chlamydiota > Chlamydiia > Chlamydiales > JAAKFR01 > JAJACK01. Next base: position 2,528 of record CAMAUB010000054.1, on the reverse strand, counting down.
TAAATGATCAAAAATTACCAGGTGTCCATTTTCAACCCTTCTTCTTTCGTCCCTTTTTTGGAAAATATAAAAAGGAGATGTGTAACGGTGCGTTGATTATTATTACAGATACAAACACCTATCTACCAATATCGACACAATACACGATTATAGGGGTGTTAAAAAACCTCTATCCTCGACAGTTTGAAGATGCAATAAAACATGTCCAACTATCGAAAATAAAAAAAGAGATGTGCCACAAGCTCAATGGACGGGAAGAGATCCACACTATTTTGATGGAAGAGAAGTATGTCATTTGGAAATTAAGAGATATTTGCCGTAAGGACAGGGATACATTCCTCCCAATTCGAAAAAAATACTTAACGCCAAGCTATTCTTAGCAGTTCTTAGCACTCTTTGTTGTCAGTTGCCAGATTGTGTATTGACAAGAATGCACATATGCTATAACTTACTGCTTGAATAAAACACAGGAGACCTTATGAAGATAAAGCCATTAATGAATAGAGTTGTTGTAAAGCGCTTTAAAGCTGAAAAGACAAAAGGGGGCATCCTCCTACCTGATAGTGCACAAGAAAAACTTCAAGAAGGTGAAGTGATGCGTGTGGGCCCAGGGAAAATAAATGAAGATGGTAAATGCATGCCAATGCCAGTAAAAGTGGGAGATCGTGTTTTACTCTCTTCTTTTGCCGGGACAGAGGTAAAAGAGAATGATGATGAATATCTCATTATTGCAGAAGAAGATATACTAGGTGTGCTCGTTTAAAATAAGGATTAAGTCATGTCAAAAATGTTTAAATTTAATGATGAAGCTCTGAAGTCTATTCAGGAAGGGATTCGCAAGCTTGCAAAAGCTGTGATTGTGACACTTGGTCCAAAAGGGCGCAATGTTGTCATTAAGAAGAGTTATGGATCACCTCTATCAACAAAAGATGGAGTGACTGTAGCTAAAGAGATTTTCCATAAAGATAAGTTCGAAAATATGGGTGCTTCTCTTGTTAAAGAGGTCTCTTCAAAAACAGCAGATATTGCTGGTGATGGCACAACAACAGCCATTGTCTTGGCGGAAGCAATTTTTTCTTATGGTGTTAAAGCTGTTTCAGCTGGTGCTAATCCCATGAGTTTAAAGCGTGGAATTGAAAAAGCTTCTGAAAAATTGATCAAAGAACTATCAGCTCTTGCCTCTCCTATTAAGAGTCAGGAAGAGGTGAGGCAAATCGCCACAATCTCCGCAAATAATGATACAAGTGTTGGAGCTATTATAGCTGAAGCAATGCAGAAAGTTGGAAAAGATGGAATCATCACAGTTGACGAAGCAAAAGGAATTGAAACAACACTTGATGTTGTGGAAGGGATGCAGTTTGATAAAGGCTATCTCTCTCCTTATTTCGTGACAAATCCAGAAAATATGAGTGTAGAGCTTGAAAACGCTTCTGTACTGATCATAGATAAGAAAGTTACAAGTGCCAAAGAGCTTGTGCCGATTTTAGAAAAGATCATGAAATCTGGTCCAAAGCAACTACTTGTTATTGCAGAAGATGTTGAATCAGAAGCCTTGGCAACACTTGTTGTGAATAAATTGAAAGCTGGTCTACCAGTTTGTGCAGTAAAAGCACCTGGATTTGGTGATCGTCGAAAAGCGATGCTTGAAGATATTGCTTGCGTTACTGGTGCCACAGTTATTTCTGAAGAGGTTGGTCTCAATCTTGAAGAAGTGGGAATTGAAGTGGTCGGGATGGCTAAGAGCATTAAGATTACAAAAGATGTGACAACTATTGTTGACGGTGACGGAGGATCAAAACGTCTTATGGGACGCGAAGCTCAAATCCGTGGTGAGATTGAAGCCTCTACATCTGATTACGATCGAGAAAAGCTTGAAGAGCGCTTAGCAAAGCTTGTTGGTGGTGTCGCTGTTATCCGTGTGGGCGCTGCAACTGAAGCTGAGATGAAAGAGAAAAAAGCGCGAGTAGATGATGCACTTCACGCAACACGTGCAGCCGTTTCTGAAGGAATAGTTCCTGGAGGTGGAGTTGCGCTACTACGCGTTGTTGATTCTCTAAAAGATCTCAAGCTGAGTGGTGATGAAGAAATTGGCGCGCAAAGTGTTAGACATGCTGCATTTGCTCCAGCCGCTGCAATTGCCAATAACTGTGGTGAACAAGGAAACCTCATTGCACAAAAAATTTATGAGGAGAAGAAGAAAAAGAACTGGGGATATAACGGTCTTGTGGGAGAATTCATGGACCTAGTTGAAGCTGGGGTTATAGATCCTGTTCTTGTGACAAAAAGTGCCTTGCGTTATGCAGCATCTGTTTCAGGATTGCTCCTAACAACAGCCGCTATGATCACTGATAAGCCAAAGCCTAAAGAGCCAGCTATGGATGGTGGAATGGGCGGTATGGGTGGTATGGGTGGTATGGGTGGTATGGGTGGTATGGGCGGTATGGGTGGCATGCCAGGAATGGGAATGATGTAATTTTCCCTCTTCCCACACCAACTTCCTAAAAAGCAGAGAGAGTAGTTCTCTCTGC
>CAMAUB010000053.1 GCA_945861315.1 Chlamydia trachomatis | reverse complement strand
AGCTTGTTCGACAGGAACCATGGCACGCAAAATATGCAGGGCATCCATATAGTTTTGGATATCAGCTGGCTTATCTACACCCTCGGGGTGAGTCCCAATGAATTCTGCAATTCCAAGCTCTTGAGCCCTTTTAAAAAAGAGCCGTTTTTTTGAGTTTGGACCTAAGACCATTACTTTTTGGACATTAATGCGCATGCTTTTTCAGCTCCTTTCGCATCTCGATTTTGGTCTTGGCAACTTTGGCCTGGCAGACAGCTGCAAGCTCTTGGTCTCCTAAAAAAACTTTGATTCTTTTGATATTTTTTTGCGATTTTGGAATGAGATTTTTCTCAAAAAGATTGACCCGAATTGAAACCTCACGCAATTCATTTTCTAGAGCACAAAGTTTTTCCTCACCCACCATCACTTGAGCTTTTGCCTCAACCATTTTCTGCATAAGAGCAACTGCACTATCTAGCCATACTGGGGTGCTAAATAAAGGGTAATCAAACTGTTTAAATGTTACGCTCTCAAAGATTGGAATATCAACGCCAGCTATGTTTTCATAGTGCTTATTGATTTGCTTGATTTTAGCAACTAAGAGCAAATCAACACCAAAATGTGAAGAAAAAAGACTGCCCGATGAGGAGATCAAAAGTCGATGTTCGTGGAATTTTTCTTCTAAGGAAACGATTTCATTTCTAGCTTCATTCACTTCTGACTGAAGCATTGCTTTTTTCAATTGAAGGGTTGGCAGGTAACGCTGAAGCTGAGCCAATTTGAGCTGCTGGGCACGCAATTCATTCTTTGTCAGTCTAACTTGGTCCATTCTACCCCGGCCAATATTTGTCGATCAATCCCTGCTTGATCCCAACTTCATGTCGCTGGAAACATTCAGATAGAATCTTCCATCCAAGATCAAGTGCCTCTTCAAGAGTAATATTCACTTCAAGATTCATCATTTTTTTCTCAAAAAGCTCTGAATAAGCAAGAAGTTTCTCATCCCAATTAGATAATTTAAAGCCCATCGATTGGCGCTCCTTTGCCTTTTGTGAGTCGGCATAAAGACGAATCATTCCATTGGCAATGTCACCATGATCTTCTCTTGTTACCTTACCAATGACAAGTTGCTTTAATCTTGAAAGAGAACCAAATGGATCAATTACCCCTCCATGAAGATAGAACTGTCCTTCGGTAATATAGCCTGTGTTGTCGGGAACAGGATGAGTGACATCATCTCCTGGCATCGTTGTTACTGAAATCAAAGTGATCGATCCTGAACCTTCAATATCGACAGCCTTCTCATAGCGAGAAGCCAAATCAGAATAAAGAGAGCCTGGATAACCCCTGTTTGAGGGTACTTGATCCATCGTGATTGAGATCTCTTTGATAGCGTCGGCAAAGGCAGTCATATCGGTGAGTAGGACAAGAACATCTTTTCCATCAGTAGCAAATTTTTCTGCAATAGCCAAGGCCATATCGGGTGCAAGCATACACTCAACAGCTGGGTCAGTCGCACGGTGGATAAACATCACTGTTCGATCTGCACTTCCTGAACTCTCGGCATTATCGATAAAGGCTTGATAATCTGCAAACGTTAGCCCCATTCCACCAATAATCACAATATCAGCATCGGTCTGATTGGCAATACGCATGAGCAACTGATTGTATGGTTCCCCTGCAACAGAGAAGATAGGTATTTTTTGTGATTTGACAAGGCAGTTGAATACATCAATCATGGGAATATTTGTACGCACAAGCTGCTTGGGGATAATACGGGTTACTGGATTGAAAGAGGGTTGGCCAATAGCAACTTTTTCCCCAATAATTTCAGGTCCATTGTCAATTGGCTCTCCAATTCCTGAAAGACGGCGTCCCAAAAGAGCCGTTCCATAAGTTGCCTGCATCTCACGCTTGAGAAAGATCACCTTATCTCCTGTGGAGATTCCACGGGTTCCACCAAAAACTTGCAATGTTGCTTGATCTTCTTCAAAACGCAGAACAGAAGCATACGTCTTTTGGCCATCGGCTTTATGAATCTGAGCAAGCTCACCCAAGTAAACGCTATCTGCAGTGACGGTAATCAAATTACCGCGCATATCATTGATTCTGTCGTGTATCTTTTTCATATTTTTGCGCTATTAATCATTTCATTAATGTCTTTTAGAAGCGTGTTGTATTCTATACTTTCATATTTTTGTGAATTCAATGTTTTGATTTTTCCCTGAAGCATGAGAAAAAATTCTCTCGCTTTATCACGTGATGAAAACTGGAATGAGGTAACAAAAATTAGATTAATGAGTTGAAATAGTGGAATCTGCCTATCAAGTGGACAGTAAGCATCTTCCTTGTCGAAAGCGTTTTGCTGCATGTAGCAAAAATCATAGAGCTCTGCTTTGAGATGTAAAATGACATCTTCAATGGCCGTTCCCTCTTCTCCAACAACTTCCATCCGTTTTCCAATCTCACTCCCCTCTTTTACAATCATGGCACTTCGAGTCACCATCTCCCCCCATCCCGTAATCTTCTTTTCAAGCTGCCTCGAAACAATCTCAACATACTTCGACCAAGAAATTAGCGGGTCTACTGAAGGGTAGCGACGTGCATCAGAGCGCGCTTTTGAAAGGCCACAAAAGGCTCCCACAACTGAAAGCGTCGCTTGCGTGACTGGCTCCTCAAAGTTTCCTCCGGCTGGAGATACAGCGCCACAAACAGTAACAGATCCTTGCGATCCATCAGCTAAGTCAAGAACACCTGCACGCTCGTAAAAAGCTGCAATACGTGATGCTAGATAGGCAGGAAAAGCCTCTTCACCCGGAATTTCTTCAAGACGACCCGACATTTCGCGCAAAGCTTGCGCCCAACGAGAAGTGGAATCAGCTAGAAGTAGAACATCTAGTCCCATCTGTCTGTAGTATTCAGCAATAGTCATCCCCATATAAATGGACGATTCTCGAGCTGCAACTGGCATTGAAGATGTATTACAAATAATACATGTTCGGGTGATCAAGGGCTCATTTGTGTGGGGATCAATCAATTCAGGAAATTCACGCAATACTTCAACAACTTCTCCTGCCCGCTCCCCACATGCACAAAGAATCACGATATCTACGGATGAATATTTTGAGAGGTGGTGCTGCAAAACTGTCTTTCCTGCCCCAAATGGACCTGGTGTACAAAATGTACCCCCTTTTAGAATTGGCATCTGTGTATCCAAAATGCGCAACCCTGTGTCCATCATCTTGGTTGGGCGAACTTTCTCCCCTTGCATGAGCCCCATTTTTACAGGCCACTTTTGGACCATGGCGAAAGAGAGCTCTTCACCTTTTTCATTCTTACCGCGCGCAACAACTGTGTCAATTGTGTACTTTCCTGGTGCAATCACCCATGTAATGGTGACTTTTCCAAAAAAAGAGAATGGAACCATAATATGATGTGTAAAGCGGCCTTCCATTGTTGTTCCAAGAGTCTGCCCTCGCACAAGAGTCTCACCAATTTTCGCAACAGGTAAGTAATCCCACTCAGTTTTACGATCAAGAGCTGAAACGTAGATTCCCCTTGGCAAAAAATATCCTGACTCTTCTGCTATGGTCTCTAGGCGATTTTGCAAGCCATCAAAAATTGATTTTAATAATCCAGGTCCCAGTTCCGCTTCTAAAAGATCGCCCGAAAATCTAACTGCAGTTCCAAACTGAACTCCCCTTGTGTCTTCAAAAACTTGGATTTTGACTTCATCACCGACGATTTCAATCACCTCGGATTTAAGTTCTACTCCACCTACGCTGACAAAAGCAACTTCACCTTGTCGAACATTTCCTTCAAATTTTACTTGAAGTAGGTTTCCAAACGCTTTGACTACCTTTCCTTGGGTCATTGTACATTCCTTTCAATCTGATTGATCAATTCAATTCCTTTTTGGATGTCAAGTTCATTCCATCGCTCCACAATAATTAGCCTAGCCATATAGTTTAACATCCGATCGATTGTGAATAGATCTCCACCCCAAATCTCGATCATATGATTAAATTGATATTCATAAAGCGCTTTATGCAATTCAAGCGGATTTTCTTTGTGTGCTTCAAAAACAGGCTTCAAATCCTTATATTCGAATGGCGGTTCATAGACCTTCGCATCTTTTTGCGCAAGAATCTCTGCAACAAATGGTTCCGTTACATCTTCATACTGTAGCTCTTTTGCAACATCTTTTTCAAGAACCTTCGCCCTATAGCCCAAAATCACAAGGCGCCACTTTTTTTGGAACTCAAAGTAGTACTTTAAAAACCCTTCTTGATGCTCCATTTGATAATCATAAAATTGACTAAGCAGCAGCTGGAAATTCGCTAGTCTATCTTCATTAGACTTGTACTTTTGCAAGAAGTCGGTAAAAAAGTAGGGGAACGCTTCATCATCAGGCCAAGAATAATCGATCAAAGCTTGCTCAAGCTCATCATATGAAATGTTTCCACGTGGGTCAAATGGCTCTTTTGCCCAGAACGCTCGTATGTTTTCAAAATCAATTTGACGCAAAAACTCTTTAGTTTTGTCTAGATCGTCACTAGACAAATTAATACGTAACAATTCCTTAAGCTCTTCATAGCCAAGACTTGGAACATGTCCAATTTCTAGTTCTGGAAGTAAACTCGCTAAGAAAAAATATTCTCTCATTGCCTAAAGATAATCTCACGAAAATCTCTTTGCAGGTAGCGTTCAAGAAGCTCTTGAATTGCATCGCTGCTCAGATCTAGTGTCAATTTTTGTTCATGAAGTTTCAGTTGAACACCACCCATGAATTCTCCAACAGTAACACTTTTTTCTTTGAGCTTGTCCAAAACATCTTTTGCTAAAAGGGCGTTGACCTCACTAGTCTTGATTGTTTTTGGTATAAGCGCTGAAAAATCTGCTGATGTTCCCTCTTTTTCAATGGCCGCGACTAGGGCTGTAATTAATTTTGCTCCAACTGATGGATCAATACTCTGCTTACTGACCCAATCAGCAAGATGAGTATTCAGTAATTTTGTCTCTATGTTTTGACGCAGCTCTTCCATGCCTTGAGCACATGCTTGCTTGAGAGACGTTTCAAAAACTTGCCTCTCTTTTTTATTTTTGTCTGCGGCTTTAACCATAATCTCATTAGCCTTCTCTTCAGCTAACTGAATAATGGAGCGCGCTTTAGCCTCTGCCTGAGCAATAATTGAAGCGGCCTCTTGCTTTGCGGGCTCTAAGGTCTCCGTTTTAAGAATCTCGCAGATTTTTTTTATTTTATCTTTGCCAGTATCTAGTGAATTCATTATGTTAAACCTCTAACGGGAGTTTCGCAAACAGAATGATAAAACTCAAGGAAATTTCAAGTCACTCTGTCGCAATGATTTTGTTGTTCCTATTTTCAAATCAATGCTTTGCAGATTTTCATCTCACTTCCCCAAAGGGGTGGGATCGTGTTGATGACATAACACAACTTCCAAAAACAGTAGAGTGCCTCTATATTGGGACTGGAAAAAGCACATTTCGCCCAACGCTCAATGTGGCACTTGAAGCAACAAATATGGAGCTTAATGAATATTTTGCGGCCGCAAAAGTTTATCATGAAAAAGAACCTGAAAGCCATTGCCAAGAACTTGGCATAATAAAAACCAAAGCTGGTGACGCAAAAATATTGCAAATTGATCGAGCTAGCGGATGGGGACCTGTACGTTTTATTCAAGCCTCAATTATCCTTGATCAAACTGCTTATGTAATTACTGGAACATGTTTACGAGAAGAATTTGGCAAGTTTTGTCCACTTTTTTTCGAAGCTATTCAATCTTTTCAAGTAGATAAATAAATCCATGACTTTATATAACAGTAGATGGAAGTCAAAATTGTGAATTTGAAAATAGGAGATACGAATTGAAAAAAATAATTTCAGCACTTCTGATATTTACAATAATGATTTTTGCAGTAGAACAACCTTTATTTGCAGAAGAGCTACAAAGTGAAAATGAACAATCGGTTATTTTGTTACAAGGAGATGAACTTCTTGCCGCAGAATCTACTACCAAAGACCTTGCTCAAGAGACAAACTCAACGCAAACGGGAGCCAATGCGGCACTCATCACCGGCGGTGGTCAACTTGTTGTAAGAGCAGTAGTTCTAGCAGCAGCAGTTGCTGGTGCTATTGCTATTACCGGTAATAATAGCGCAACCAGTTCAAATGGTAGTGCCGACTAAAGGATATATGAAAAGCTTTATTGCACTACTTTTGATCTTGTTAATGAGTGCTCAAAGCGCGTTTGCAGTTGATGATACTTTTTTTGACTACCAAAATTACAATCACGGCTATTGCCCAGATTGTAATTACTGTCCTTGCCGCTGTGGTGGTGGCTCTTGCCCAAATAATTCATGTGAAACACCAGCTCCTTATCCACAAGATCCCCCCCCCTGCCCTCCTGGAGCTCCTTGTGGAACGCCTACACCTTGTGCTGCACCCTGTGCACCAGCTCCCTGTGACCCGTGTGATCCCTGCGCCCCTGTATGTGGAACAGAGTGTGGTATATCTGTTTGTGCAATCGTTGTAGGTATTGCAGCCCTAGCTGCTGCTGCTGCAATCATTATTTGTTCTAGCAATGGAAGTTAAAATTGTGAATGCAGCTGGAGCTATAGTGATTGCTCTCACAGGAAACAACCATTCGACTACTAGTAGTTTCAGTGAATAAAGGATATATGAAAAGATTTATTGCACTACTTTTAATCACGTTAATGAGTGCTCAAAGTGTATTTGCAGTTGATGATACTTTTTTTGACTACCAAAATTACAATCATGGCTACTGCCCAGATTGTAATTACTGTCCTTGCTGCTGTGGTAGTGAATCTTGCCCGAATAATTCATGTGGAACGCCTACACCTTGCGCTGCACCCTGTGCACCAGCTCCGTGTTATCCCTGCGCCCCTGTATGTGGAACAGAGTGTAGTATAACTGTTTGTGCAATCGTTGTAGCTATTGCAGCCATAGTTGTTACTGCTGCAATCATTATTTGTTCTAGCAATGAAAGCTCATAGTCACACTAATGAAAAGGGCGTTAGACTTCTTGCTTATACCCAAACAACTTGAAGAATTGGAATTTGGGTATAACTTATCATGAGTCGGGAAAAGCTATCGAATCAGTCCAAATTCAATTCTTTAGGTTGTTTGGGTATATACTCATCCAAGCTCAAAATGAGAAATTTGGGCCGCGTCAAAGCCTCGGGATTGATCGATCGTAATCGACCCAATATTAGAAATATGAGGTCGATTACGATCGATCAATCGCGAGAGCTTTCACGCCGGCCGAAATTCTCATTTCGAGCTTGGATGAGTATATTAGCGCTGCTTCTTCTAATTGGTTGTAGCAAATCTAATACAGCTTGGGAATTCGAAAGTCTCAAAGGTAAAAATCATATAGCTCGCTATACACCTTCTAGGAAAACTGGCGCGTTTCAATTTGAATTGTTGCAAGGAACGTTTGGGCAGTATGGTTATCTCAATGTTCTGAGCAATGAGATCATTAAGAGCAATGAAGTGGTCTTTACAATTAACTCTCAAAGTTATAAATGCAATTGCGCCTTGTTTGAAGGAGGGCAACGCCTTCTTCTTCCAATAGAAGCAACAAAAATGATTGTTAACTCATTGCTAGATGGGCAAAATGTCATCGTGAGATGCGAATGTTATTATACTGAGCTTGAAGCTTCAGGAACGTCAATAAGAGGCTCAACTCTAAAGGCGATCTGAGATGTTTTTCCATTAACTGTTAACTCAATCACAGTACTCAGTCTTGTCAGTAATATATTAAAGGGCACTTTGACGTGATGAGATCCCACATCAATTGCAATCGCAGTCTTCCCTAAAATGTCATTGGAAGCGTGAAGTTGGCGGCATAACGCCTCAAATTTCTTAAGATGATTTTGAAGGGTATCATCATCAAAGGCATATTTTTGTCGGCAGCATGGGCAGACAACTCCAGCATGGAAATTTTTCTTCTCGAGCACAGAAAACAAAATTGGCGAATCACATTGGTGACATTGAAATTGTAATCTGTGCCCAACTTCCACTATTTTTCCTCTTTCACAGCATTAGACATCTTACGTAACTTCTCATGGTCGTTAAATGGATCTTTTTGCGCATCTTTTTTCCGTGCGTTTTTAGCCTACTCCATTTGAGTATATCAAAAAACGCACGGAAAAAATCTACGCAAAAATCTCTCATTTTTCGACTCACGATAAGTTACGCAAGATGTCTATTTTTTTTATCTGCGATTTTTACTCTTGACGTCTTGTGAATGTAACACGCATTACACCATCTTTGCAAGTAGCTTTGCCTCTTTCTCAAAGTCTACCTCTTGCATATAGTCGATTAAATCCGGAATGATAATTTTGACCTGCGT
>CAMAUB010000052.1 GCA_945861315.1 Chlamydia trachomatis | reverse complement strand
CTATAAAATCATCCGTAAAATGACAAATGTCAATCTATGGATTGTTTTTTGCCTTCTAAAAAACATCCGTAGATTGACATTTGTCATTTTACGGATGATTTTATAGCAAAAACGTCCCCAAAAAATGATGGCACCAGGAGAAGAATTGACTAATTTAAGTTTATAACTTAAAATGGACATATGTTGATAAAACGGGATATGGCTGAGTGCCTGCAGAAAGACAAAGGAGTCTATGTCCATATCTTGATTGGACCGCGTCAGTGTGGCAAAAGCACTTTATTTGCGGTCTTGGGAGGTGGAAAGTTCAAGGAGGTCACCTTTGACGACTTTCAGATGAGAAATTTAGCTGAACAAGACCCTGCTTTATTTTTTGCTCAGCACCCGCTACCTCTGATTATTGATGAGATTCAATACGCTCCTAATATCTTTCCTGAAATCAAACGCATCGTAGACACACTAAAACAAGAACGAGTCTTAAATGATGGTTCAATTGAAATAGAGGTTATTTTCTATCTTACAGGATCAAATCAAATTTTATTAGATAAACAAGTGAAGGAGACACTCGTTGGGCGTGCAAGCTATTATCATCTCAACACTCTTTCGGTTCATGAAATAATAAATGCTTTCCCAAAAATTCAACTCACCGAAGTTCTTTTTAAGGGCGGATGGCCAGAACTTTATACAAACTTAGCTTTAGACCCTGTCAAGTATCTCAATGACTACATTCGCAATTATATTGAAAAGGATATTGTTGTGAGTGCAGGCATCATCAAGAAAAAGGAGTTTCATACTGTCCTTGGGATGCTTGCAGCCCGAACAGGAAATATCCTCAATCACTCCTCTTTGGCAAAAGATAGTGGAGTCAAATCGGTTACAATCAATGAATGGATTTCTATTTTAGAACGCACTGCACTCCTATATTTACTTCCACCTTTAGAAACAAACTTAAACAAGCGTCTAACTAAATCTCCAAAAATTTATTTTTTAGATACTGGACTTGCAGCTCGTCTGCAAGGATGGATGACCATTGAACCTCTTTTGGCAAGCCCACAAGCAGGAGCTCTTTTTGAAACACTTGTGCTAGGTGAAATTATCAAATGCATCACCAATTTTGGCAAGAACTGGAAAGTTTCACTTTGGCGAACAAAAGATGGAGAAGAAATGGACTTCATCATCGATAATGGTAAGAGTGATTTTTTAGTGCTTGACGCAAAGCTCAGCATTCATGGAGCTTCCCCTCTTAGCATCCCTCATACTCTTTCTAAAACTTTTCCTAAAATAAAGCACACGGTTATTGTTACATACAAAGGGAAAAAGCTATGGTTAAGCAAAGAATGTCTTCAAATTCCCATTACGGAATTAACAGATTTTTTGCTTGATTGGAGCTAAGTTCTGTTTTTGATCTTTTTTTGCCGATTTGATTTGCACTTCAAATTTCAATCGGCGATATTAAGACGTTGGATAAAGCGATTACTGAATAGCTTTTCGCATATTTTAATGGTTTGCCTTCAACTGAATAATCATAAGCTCAATGCTTTCTGGCGAATTATTCACACTCTGGTGTAACTCATCGCAAGGGTCAGCTTCACGAAAAACCGCTACACCCGTAGGAAATTTTACATCTGTGGTCGTTCCATTAGCCTCTAGACGTGTAATCATTCCTCCTTTTGATGCGATAACCACCTCTGGATATACATCACGATGTAGACCAATCTCTTCATATGGCATTATCTTTGCAGTAGCTATGCAAACCAAATCATTTTCCAGTTGTATCTCATACTCAAAAGCATGACTAACAATTGGTTGCAGAAAAACTATCCCCATAAGCAAATATTTCATAAGCACTCAACGTATTGAATTTGCTCCAATATACTCTGTTCAATATATATTGAACAGAGTCACAACAAAAATAGCTTTTCATCTGTCAGCAAGAGAATAGCTTGTGCTTCGTCCCCCCTCCTTGTTTTTTATAAGAATTCCTTTATCAAACTTTTGAGTAGCGTCCAGTAACATTTCAACCATGCCTTCCACGTTTCTGTCAATTTTGTTGAGAGCCGCTCTTTCGATTCCAAGATGACGAGCAACGGATGAGCGTACAAGTGATTGATCTAAAGTTTCACCTTCAATTTCACTCGATTTAACGACTTCTTGGGTTAAAGTTTGTAAAATAGTTTCATTAAGAATCTGGAAGCCAATCAGTTCCATTTAACCAATTAGCAAGCCTTGCTTATGGCGAATAGGTACTAGAAGTTGTGCTATTTTTTCTGAGTCCCAGGTAAAATGAGGCCATAAAATATGCGGAGATTAGAAAGATTAATCTCCGCATATCGCTAATTCCAGTCTAAAATTACTGATAACTTTCAACGTATTAAGCTCAATACAGTCCGATTTGCCGCTGTCTAAAATTTGCAGATTCAGCTTGGATGAGTATATATTGAACAGAAGATGATTTTGTAAATTTCTGAATGAAACCTACAAAAATAGAGACTACTCTATTGATTTTACCTACTAAATAAATGAAGTCTTGTTTTTAATATGTAGGAATACTACAATATAAGCAAGAGACACGATAATGAAACACAGGAAAAGACCACCTAAAGATGATAATCTTGGTATAAGAATCCAAAATTGTCTAAAAAATCGAAAATACAAACAATCGCTGCACGCGCTAGAACGGATAGATAAAAGAAAAGTGACCTTTCAGGATGTGCTGTATGTGCTGGAGACAGGGCGTCAAGAGGAGGCAAAAGATGCTTATGATGAAATATTTCAAAATTGGAAGTACTCCATTAGAGGAAAAACGCTGGAGGATGTAGATATAAGAATTATAATAACTATTAATGAAGAAAATGTTGTTATTATAACAGTTGTAAACTTAACCATGGAAGAAAATATATGAAAAATATAAAAACCCTAATTTATGAAGATTTTGGCTTTCCTATTACTCTCGTCGATGTTCCTATCAAAATGGTCATGGGACAAGAAATTTTAGATATAGACATGTACAAATTGCAGATCAGTGTCTTGAAACATCTAATTTTTAAAGCTACCCCTTTAACAGGTAGCCAGCTGCGTTTCATACGTAAGTTCTTAAAGCTATCTACTACGGATTTTGCCAAAAAATTAGGAGTCACTCACCCAACAATTCTTTCATGGGAAAAAGAGGAGGCTCATATTAATCCAACTGCTGATATGTGCGTTCGTATCGAGATTTTAAAACTTATTCAAGATGAAGATTTTAGAAAATTTATCACTCAAATAACCGCGGAAATGTTATCCATTCACAAAAAAGAAAAAGAAGAGCCGATAGAAATTGACCATCAGCAACTTATAGCTTGTTAAAGTGGACTCATTATGAAAATGTTTTGCAAGCGCCCTCGAAGCTTGAGTAGCGCTTTTGTATGAATCTGACAAACCCGTGATTCGCTAACACCGAGCACCGCGCCAATCTCTTTTAGCATGAGATCTTCATAGTAGTAGAGCATAAGCACTTTTTGCTCTTGCTTTGATAAGTGAGAAATCTCTTGTTCAAGCAAGTGGGCGTGTTCATTTTTATTGGCAACATCATAGCCAGATTCTGCACGAGTGTCGGGAATTTTCTCAGCAAGTGGAACGCGATCTTCATCTTCAGCTGTATTTCCACCATCAAGAGGAATGAGAATTGCCGGTCTTATGCGATCGAGCGTCTCTTTAAATTCTTCTTCTGTTACTCCAAGGCGCACGCAGAGCTCTTCATCACTAGGGTCGCGACCAAGCTCCTGCTGGAGACTAATCTGTGCTGTTGAAACTTGATTCGCTTTTTGATGAACACTACGTGGAATCCAGTCGAGCTCTCTAAGCTCATCTATGATCGCTCCTTTAATAAGTAGGATGGCGTAGCTCTCAAATTTAGCGGCACGAGTTGGATCAAATTTTTCAATCGCTTTGATCAGACCAGTGACACCTGATGAATAAAGATCATCGATTTTAATATGACTTGGATACGTTGAACCTACTCTTCCAACAACGAATTTTACAAGATGGAGGTAGTGGACAATAAGATCATCTCTGAACTCGATTTTTTGAGTCGAATGATAGTTTTCCCATAGATCTTTTATACAAGATTCAATCAAACTAATACCAATTAATTTCCTAATTTTATTTTATATTATTCCATAATTAATTGTCGCAAAAACTGATACTCCTCTGTATTGTGATCTGTTAGAATTTTTCTTGTAATCTTTTCAGGGTCAGCAGCTTCTATATATCCAGGGAGTGGATAACCATAGGCAATGAAGTAGATTGGAAGGTCTGTTTTTAAGCAAACATTGAGTATGACTCCAGATGAAAGCGTTTCATCGAGTTTTGTAAAAAGCAGTCCTGATGGTCTTAGGGGGGAGAATTGATGGATCGCTCCGTAGATATCTACATCTTTTGCTGTAGCTGAGAGAGTTAAGAGAATTGTGAGATTGTCGTGTGCAGAGAGCTCTTCTCCAATTTGATCCACTCTATTGGGTTCATAAAAATTACATCCACATGTGTCGATGAAGGTGACATCTTGATCTTTAGCATTAAAATAGGCGCGTAGCTTGGTGATTGTGGTTGATTTCCCAACACCTGTTGGACCTACAAGTGCAATTTTTGCTGGAAAGGTCATGGAGCTAGAGCTTCTAATTCGTTTTGTGATGCTAGGCCCTAGACTATCTATACCCAAACAACTTGAATGATTTGGGTATAAATCAACAGATTCGGCTGCGATCTCTTCGGCATATGGGCGTGCAATGCCCTTTGATAGGAGAAAGCGAACAATCGCAGAAGAAGAGGCTCCTCGTGCTTCTCGAAGACGTCTAATCTCTCCTGCATTTGTCATATGAGCACATCTATTTTAATCATTCCGACACTTATCATTCTTACATCACTTGTCACCTCTTTATAAGAGAGAATGGGAAGATCAGGAAGTAGATTCTCGGTGAGTTGACGCAGGCGAAGACGGGAAGAGCTCTCGGTGAGGACAACAGGACGTTCACCAGTTTGCAATACCTTTTCGCTCAGCTGCTGTAACTGCCTTGCAATATTTTCCATTGTTTTTGGACGAAGACGCTCCTTTGAGGAGAAGGTTACGGAGGCTTGAATCATCTGCTCTACTTTTGGGTCGAGGGTAATCACATGAGCTACTTTGCTCTCGCCAAAGTACTGACGTGTGATCTTGCGGGCAAATCCCTCCCTCACCTTCTGGGTTAACAGATCAAGATCTTCGTTGTCAGTTTCAACCAAGATTTCTACAATTGCAGCAAAATCTCGAATAGAGATCTCTTCCTTGAGCAAGTTTTGAAGAATTTTGAGCATTTGCCCAAGGCTAAGCTTGAGATCTTCGGAAAGTGAACGATCAAAGCGCTTCATTTTTTCAAGCATCATCGCAACATCATGCCGAGTTAAAAGTTCAAATGCTCGCTTGGCAATGAGTCTTTCAATTCTAATAACCATCTGCTCAAATTCAGGAGCACGCTCTTGACATGCAACATCTCCCCCAACTAAAACAGCAAAGTGATTTGGTAAGATTGATGCGCAGTCAGAAATTTGAATGGAAGGAAGTGTGATTCCAAGCGTTGCTTCAACACTCTTGCGAATATTTAAGACCTCTTCTTTTAATTTCCCAGCATAAGAGACAACCTTTACTCCAAGCCTCAATTCAAGAGGGATTGCTTTATTAGAGATCTCAGTTGTTTTCTCTTCTTTGAATAAATAAATAGAGTAGCCAAGCAAAGACGCTGCTATGGGCACAACAATTAGCAAAGGCATTCCAGGTACAACACTCAAAAGTAAAAGAGCGATCCCTGTGATAAAAAAAACTTTGGGATAGTTAAAAATTTGCCGAAAAAGTGTTTTGCCAATACTTCCAGATGAAGCACGTGTCACCATCACGCCTGCACCTATAGAAACTAATAGTGCAGGAATTTGACTAACAAGACCATCGCCCACAGTCAAGCGGACGTAGATATTCCAACACTCTGATAGCGAAAAGCCTTTTACAATAAAACCAACAAAAAATCCCCCAACAATATTGACGCAGATGATGATCAATCCTGCAACAGCATCTCCTCGCACAAATTTTGAAGCTCCATCCATAGAGCCATAAAATTCAGCTTCTTCAGAAACCCTTTTACGTCGCTCTTTCGCTTCCTCATGAGTGAGCATTCCAGCACTAACCTCTCCATCAATGGCTGCTTGCTTTCCACCAAGCGCCTCAAGGGTAAAACGAGCTGCAACCTCAGCAACACGTCCAGCGCCCTTTGTCACGACAACAAAATTGATAACAGTCAAAAGTGCAAAGAGCACAAGACCTACAGCAACATGTCCTTGTGTAACAAAGTTCCCAAACGTATGGATGATATCCCCCCCTTCCGCTCGTGTTAGAATCATCCGTGTTGAGGCGATATTTAGACCTAAGCGATAGAGTGTAAGAAATAAGAGCATAGTTGGGAAGGCTGAAAATTCAAGTGCATTTTCTACATATAAAGTCAGTAGAAGAGCCATGACAGAGAAAGCGATATTGAAGCAAAGAAGGGCATCTAAGATAAGTGGTGGAAGAGGGATCACAAGGAGTAAAACAAGTCCGATCACCCCAAAAGCTAAAATGGCATCAGAATGCTGAAAACTAGATTTCCAACTCCCCTTCATGACCCCTCCTTTTGAAAGCCATACTCCAATACCCTTATTTTTTCACCTCATTTTCTCGCTCTTCTTCTGCTTTTTCAGCAGCATTCATTCCCATCTTCTTCATAAAAAGCATCTTGCTATAGCGCCAATGAATAAGACCCACTAACACAAGAGAGAGAGAAATAATCAAGGCGATGGTAAAACACTTTTCACAAACAAATTTCAACTTTAAAATTGGATTCATGGTAATCCAGCTCATCTCTGGTCTAATAAGAAGAAAAAATAGAGCCAAAATAATAGCTATGTCTATAGCTACAAAAAATAGATTCCACTCCAGATTGATTTTTGCATTCCACCTAGGCTTTAAACTTGACCAGGTCAATAACCACCCGCTTTGGATGAGATTGACAAAAACGCCTATTATCACCACTGCTATCCAAAAAATAATTAGAAGAGTCACAATCGGTTTAAAGCAGAGCTTCTCTTTAAATTGCATCAATTCAACAAAAGCTAAGTAAAAATAGGGAGCGCAAAGGCGCAGTAGTAAAAGAGCTCCTAAAAAAAAGAGTGAGCTTGCCAAAAGCTTCGACTTAGGTATCTCTCCCTTCTTTCGAGCTTTTTGTAACTTTTTTTTCGACGGCGGGAACGGTTTTTCTTCCATATTCTTTAGATATATAAAATTCGATCTTGGAAGAAAAGACTCTTCTACGTATCCTGTTAGTAAGATGGCGGAGTATAGCGCAGTTTGGCTAGCGCAACTGCTTTGGGAGCAGTGGGTCGGGGGTTCGAATCCCTCTACTCCGATTTATGGGAAAAATTATTTTTACAGATACAGGCGAGGAATATGAGGTTCCAGATGGTGACCCTATTGCCGAAATTTGTGAAGAAGCCGGCGTCCCTTTTGCATGTACCGAGGGCATTTGCGGCACCTGTGTCATCGAAGTTGAAGCGGGAATGGAAAACCTCTCTGATTACACGCAAGAAGAAGATGATTTCCTCGGCGAAATGAATAGTGAGCGCCTCGCCTGCCAATGTAAGCTTAAAAGTAACTGTGTTAAGATAAGGTTCTAAAAATGGAAAATACAATCAAATTAGATATGACAATTGCGGAAATTTTCTCAAAATTTCCGACTAAGAGCCAACGTCTAGCTCATGCAATGACCAATGCAGGCCTGCATTGCACTAGCTGTAGCGCAGCTACATGGGAAACTTTGGAAGCTGGTATGCTCAGCCATGGAATGGCTAAAGATTCTATGACAAAGCTACTTGTTCAGCTCAATGAAATTCTAGCTGAAAAGCTAAATCTCTCAACAATAAGCCTCTCACCTCGGGCAGCTGAGAAATTTAGACAATTTGCTAAAGAAGAGGGTATTGAGCACCCGGCGCTACGCTTTGGTGATACTGCTGGTGGATGTGGTGGTTTTCAATACATTCTTGACTTCTGCGAGAAATCTGATGCAGATGACGAAACTTTCGAGTCTGAAGGAATTAAAATTTATGTCAAAAAAGCAGCGCTTGGAAGACTAATTGGCGCTACTATCGAGTATGTTGATGGACTACAAGGCGCGGGATTTAAAATCTCCAATCCAAATGTCAAGTCATCATGCGGTTGCGGCACCTCTCAAGATTACTAACCTGAGTTTCGGGTTTATCTCGCAGATATTCAGAGGAGATTTCTCGAAAATTTTTGGGATTTTTTCCGAAGGGAAGTGTCTTGTACCCTTTTCGAGGAAAAAAGCGCAAAAAGATCGAG
>CAMAUB010000051.1 GCA_945861315.1 Chlamydia trachomatis | reverse complement strand
CGGCTGCGTCAAAGCCCCGGGCTTGAACGATCGTAAACAACCCCATATTTCTAATATTGGGTCGTTTACGATCGTTCAATCGCGGGAGCTTTCACGTCAGCCCAAATCCGACTTTTCAAGTTGTTTGGGGATAGACGCTAAGAGCCCGTAAAGCAATAAAGATTACGGGCCCTAACGCCACCAGCACTAGAATGTGTGCTGCACTAAGAGATTATAGGACTAGACGGAATTGAATTTTTCAGTTAATCTCTCTCACAATTGTTATAATGAATTGAGGGAAAAATGGCTATTTCCGAAAAAGTCAAGAAAGAACTACTAGATTTCCTAAGAGGACAGCGCTCTCCAGAGCTGCTCACCGCCTACTTTTTTTATCTAGAGAAGCAGTTTAAGCTTAAGCCCGTTGCTTTTGCTCAAAATAAAAAAATCTATCGAAGTGTTGAAGAAGCGACGACGAAACTAGAAGAGTCTGGCAGTGTCTGGAGAGAGACAGTCATCAAAATCGGTTATGGCCCTCCATCTGTCAATGATTTGACAAAAAGGATCTATATCTGCCCATTTACAGGTAAGGTCTTTGCTGATAACACCCATCCAAATCCACAAGACGCCATTTATGACTGGGTTGCAAAATGCCCTGAAAATACCGAGAGAACTGGTGGAGTTCCTGCGAAAAGATTCTTTGTGTCAGAAGATCCTGAAGTGATCAAAAATTATATTAAACCACGCAAAGAGCCAATCTCCAAGACTGTCTTCTCCTCTGCGATTACAGGCAAGCTCTACAATAGTAAAGAGTCTGTTCTACGAGAGTTCAAAGACAACTATCTTAAGCCAATGGCACTGGTTGATGTTCAAAATCAGAACCGCTTCGAACTAGAAGATTCATTCCTCCAGTTTGTTCAAGATCAACTAGATGAGACAAAAATCGCCAGCTTTGTAGAGACCCTTGCGGATGACGACTCTTTCATAGGATACGTCACAAAATGGGTCGAAGAAGACGACGAATAATCACCACATCTGCAGACGAAACATCTTTTTTTGGTAAAAAGCTTGCCCGTTTTTTGCCTGCTGATGTTGTTATCTGTTTTTTTGGCGATCTAGGGGTTGGAAAGACAACTCTCATCAAAGGATTTATTGCTGAGCGCTCCAAGGTGAGTGAGCTTGATGTGACAAGTCCAACTTTTACTTACCTGCAATCGTATGGATCAGTTCACCACTTTGACCTCTACCGCCTCAAGTGCGAAGACGATTTTTTAGCTCTTGGCTTCGATGAATATCTAAGCAAAGGATGTTGCTGTATTGAATGGAGCGAGAATATTGCGTCCCTTATTCCTGAATCAGCTTATCGAGTGACACTCACACATCTAGATGAGACACACCGTTTAATTGAGGTTACTCACCTTACGCATTTTTTCCCTTCACTAAGTGAGGTCACATGAAAAAATTCAACTTCAATAACGCCCATTTTTTAACATCCGCGATATCGCTTGAAACGTGTCCTAAACCATTTTTACCAGAGATTGCTGTTATTGGTCGCTCAAATGTAGGTAAGTCTTCTTTATTGAATGATCTTTTTCAGAAAAAAGGGCTTGCAAAGACATCCTCTACACCTGGTAAGACCCGGATGATCAATTACTTTTCTATCGATGACCAACTCTATTTTGTCGACCTTCCTGGATATGGCTATGCAAAAGCCAAAGGAGTTGATTTTGACTGGGAGAAAATGATTGAGACCTACTTAAAAGAGCGAGAAACGCTTCGCCTTTTACTCCTTCTTATTGATATTAGACGTGGATTAATAAAAGAAGATCTTCAGATGTATGAATGGATCGTCTATCATAGGATTCCTATCGTTCTTGTATTAACAAAAGTGGATAAAGTTAAGAGCAATGAGCGTGCACAGTCGACAAAAGAAATTCTTGGAACAATGAATGCTCCACATGTGCATTACTCTGTGACAAAAAATGAAGGAAGGAAAGAGCTGATTCAGCGAATCTATGAAATTATTACATAAAATGACATTTGTTTGTCTCGATACCGAATTTACAGGTTTAGATCCTGATAATGACCGAATTATCGAGATAGCAGCTGCTCGCTTTACCTTCGATGGAATTACCGAAGAGTATGAGACTCTTGTTGATCCTGAGCACCCCATCTCTGAAGAGTCTGAAAAAATCCATAATATCTCCATTGAAATGATTAAAGGAAAGCCTAAGATTAAAGAAGTTCTCTCCAATTTTTTTGACTTTATTGGCAATGATCTTATCGTAGGGCATGCTGTAAACTTTGATCTGAATATGTTGTCTAAAGAGGCAGATCGGTGTGCAGTTGCTTTCCCCCAAAAAGATCGAGAATATATCGACACTCTAAGGCTGGCTAGATCGTATGGCGATAGCCCGAACAATTCTCTTTCTTCTCTCGCTGAACATTTCAATGTCACCCTTGATAAAGCACATAGAGCTATGAGTGATGTTAAAGTTAATATCGAGATCTTTAAATTTCTCGTCCAACGCTTCAAAACCCTTGATCAAATTAAAAACATACTCGCTCACCCTATCCAAATGAAATACATGCCCCTTGGTAAACATAAAGGGCGCCTTTTTTCTGAAATACCGCTGCAGTACCTTCAATGGGCAACAAATATGGCATTTGATCAAGACCTTCTTTTTTCCATCCGCCTTGAACTAAAAAAGCGAAAGCAAGGCGGCCGATTTTCACAAGCAACCAACCCTTTTTCTAATTTATAGGAGCAACATGGAAAATTTTAAATTAAAAGTGGGATTAGCTGAGATGTTAAAAGGTGGGGTGATCATGGATGTGACAACTGCTGAGCAGGCAATCATTGCCGAAGAATCTGGCGCAGTAGCTGTCATGGCTTTAGAACGCATTCCAGCAGACATTCGTGCTGATGGGAAAATTGCTCGCATGTCAAGCCCTGATCGCATTCGCTCTATCCAAGCTGCTGTCTCTATTCCGGTGATGGCAAAGTGTCGTATTGGTCACTTTGTTGAAGCACAAATTCTTGAAGCGCTTGAGGTAGACTTTATCGATGAGAGTGAAGTGTTGACCCCCGCTGATGATGAACATCATATCTATAAGCATTCCTTCAGAATCCCCTTTGTTTGTGGAGCGTGTGATCTTGGACAGGCGCTAAGACGCATTGCTGAAGGTGCTGCCATGATTCGAACCAAAGGAGAGCCTGGCACTGGAAACATTGTTGAAGCTGTTCGTCATATGCGTGCAATGCAAAGCGCGATTGCTCGTTTAAGTTCGATGAATCCAACTGAATGGATGTCAGAGGCAAAAAAACTTAACGCACCCTATGACCTTCTTTGTCAAACGGCTAGACTTGGGTGCCTCCCTGTTCCAAACTTCTCAGCAGGAGGAATTGCAACACCTGCAGATGCAGCTTTGATGATGCAACTTGGTGCTCAAACCGTTTTTGTTGGTTCAGGAATTTTTAAGTCTAATGATCCCGAGGCGCGAGCCAAAGCGATTGTCATGGCTGTAACACACTACCAAAATCCTAATATTCTGGCTAAAGTCTCACAAGATTTACAGCAAGGGATGGATGGAATACTAAAACAGGGAGAAAGCTTTGCAATACGCGGGAATTAAGGGCTCGTCAAAGAATAACTTCCGCATCCAAAACTGCGCCAAAGCCCCGAGGTTGTGCGCAGTTTTGGATTGGGAGGTTATTCCTTGACGAGCCCTAAAATTGGAGTCTTGGCCCTGCAAGGCGCTTTTGCCAAACATCGACAGCTTCTTAAGAAGATGGGCGTTTGTTCATGTGAAGTAAGAACAAAAAAGGAGCTTGATGCGTGCGATGGTCTCATCATTCCTGGTGGCGAATCGACCACACTACAGATTGTTGGAAAAGATCTTCTTCCTGCTATCACCACTTTTGAAGGTGCAATCTTTGGAACATGCGCTGGAGCTATTTTAATGGCAAAATTAGATCTTCTTAATATGGATGTGCTGCGCAATGGATATGGACGACAGATTGCATCCACAGAAACAACTGTGATGCTTACGATAAATAATGGCGAACAGAAGATTAAAGCGATTTTCATTAGGGCTCCTATCATCACACATGTTGGCCCTGATGTTGAAATCTTGGCCACCTATCAAAATCAGCCTGTTGTTGTCTCAAATGGGCGCTACTTAGCAACAACATTTCATCCAGAACTAACTGAGGAGACAAAAATCCATGAACTCTTCCTGCAAAGGTTACTTGTCAAAAGCCGATGATGGCTATTGGTATCTCTGCCAAAGCCCTGACGTCAAAAGTTGCTGCGTTCAAAAACAGAGTAATGCTATCCGTCTTGATGGAGACTATTCGAGTTATAGCAAAAAAATACCCGTTGAAATAATCAACGGGCAAATTTTGACAAAGCAGGGAGTCCCCTACTTTACATTTTCAGTTGCTCTTTTAGGAGCTATCCTACTGCTGACATATTTGAAGAAGAAGCAGAGGCGATCCCGCTCTCCTCCTCCTCTTCTTTAAAGCGGTAGCCAACTCCTCTTACTGTCTCAATCCAGTGAAAATTGGGACCAAGCTTTTTACGCAGTGAAGCAATGTGCACATCAATGTTGCGATCCATGATAAAAGCATCATCATTTTGGACATCATCTAAGAGTTGATTACGCGTTAATACTTTTCCTCTATTTACAAGAAAACGACGTAAAATACCGAATTCAGATAAGGTAATTGGAATATATTTATCATTCTTACGAAGTAAATAACGATCTACTTCAAGAGTAAAGGGACCAAATAAGAGAGTCTTAACAACTTTCTGCGCCTCACGTCCTCTTCTCATCACCGCTTTCACACGAGAGAACAGAATCTTTGGAGAAAATGGTTTAGCCACATAGTCATCTGCACCAAGCTCCAAACCAAGAACTACATCGAGCTCTTCATTTTTCGCTGAGATAATCACAACAGGAATATTTTTCAATTCCGGATTGTGTTTCATTTTTCGACAGATATCAAGTCCATTTTGCCCAGGTAGCATAATGTCTAGAATCACTAGATCTGGACGATCGCGTTCAATAGCGCGATAACCATTAATCCCATCTGTCTCAACAAATAGCTTATACCCCGATATATCTGCCTGCAGCTTAATCAGCGCCGCAATGTCTTCTTCATCTTCAATTAGTAAAATTGTCTTCTTCTGGGTCATGAACAAACTCCTGTCAATCAGAAACTTAAATTATAATACGTCAAGCCCTAGCTAACTTAAGGAATGACTTTTCTTAGATAACATTATTAACACAACATTATTAATAAATGAACACTTTTTTCTCTATTCTTTTTACCTTAATAAACTCTTTACAGAAATACATTGCCTGCCAATCATTCAAAGTGTTATAATCCTCTCAAAAAAAGACCATGATTAAAATGCGATGGAGCTGATAATACATTTTTTAGCAAGCTGATTTTAATTTGCTGTAAAAATTCGATAAGGCGTATGCTTGCCTTCTATGAAAGGTAAATTAATATTTTCAGCAGTTGGAATAGGTGTCTTGTTAGCGAGTGGCTATCTCTTACTTTCTCCAAAAAAAGAGTCATATCCTGATAAAGCCTATAGTTATCTTGTTTCTGGAAACTATTGTATGGCTGAGGAAGCTGTAAGGGAAGGGAGTGAAGACTTTCTTTTTCCTCTTGCCCTTTATCAAGGGTACATTGCTCAAGCACGTTCCCACTTTACCGAGTCCGAATACTTTTTCCAATGTGTGCTTCAAGATCCGCCAAAAAGTAACCAAAAAGAAGTTCTTGTTGAAGCTTATTTAGCACAGATGGCAAATGCTTACCTTCAAAAAAAAGATCACCTCATATCCCCACTTTTGGATAGCGCAAAACAATTTTCATCAAGCAATTCTATCCTCCTTTTTTTTGACGGTCTCTCAAGTTATCTTGATAGTCACTACTCAGATGCCCTTCGTTTTTGGTCTGCTTATCCTTGCCCTACACAGAGGCAAAAACAGAGTGGGTGGATGCCGTTTGTTGTTGAGAATTTTTTCCCTCCGACATGGAGACAGCTTCATATTGCTCACTGTTTAGCTGAAGAGGGCGATCTCTCTACTAGCCGCGCTATTATTGAAAAAGAGCAGCATCAGCTCGACAATCAAAATTCTGATTACCACCATCTGGCCGCTCTTTTTTTAGGATTAACTTATTTAAAAGAGTCAGCTGATATAGCTCCAACTGAACGTGCCTCTTATTATAAGCTCGCTCAATTTTATTTTAACCGAGCTGAAAATCTTCAATCTTTCTATCGAGAGCAAAATCAAATTATTAAACATATACAGTCAGAAGTTGAGATGCTCCTGGCCAACCTCTTAGACCAAGAGAAAAGAGAGTTAGCCTTTGCCTTTATACGTACACTAATGGATTGGAAAGCACACGATGCGATCAATCAGATCAGCAATCTAATCGTGACTAAGATGACAAAAGAGCGTGACGAAAAGATGAGCACATTTTGTCACTGCGTGCGCAACGAATTTACCAATACTCCTTTTTATGACTGTTTGACATTAAAGTTGCGAGAAGCTCTTGCAGAAGAAATTAAAACGGGACACATGGAACAACTAGCTAAATTGTGGGAGCTTAGCGAAGCGCTCTCTTTAGAACCAGCTTCAATGGCCAAAGAAATTGCTCATTTAACTCAAGATGAAATGTTTCGCACGATCTATCTTGATGGCGATTTGTTGAATAAGACACGCAACTATCTTCTATTTTGGAATCAACTAAAGCCAGATCGTCAAAGCTATAGTCAAATGTCTACCGACCTTTTCCGCCAAGCAACTCTCTTTTGGAAGAAAGAAGGGCAAGAGAGAAAAGGATTGCATCTCATGGAGATAGCATTACAACTCAGCCCTGAGAAGAAAGAGCTTGAAAAAGCAATTGAATCTTTTTTGACAGTTCTCTATCAAACTGCAGAGTCATCAAATATGGTTTATAGACTTGGGCTTGTTCATGATGCTCTTATGGCTTTTGGCATGGGTGTAGAGCAAGATTTAGTCGATGGGAGCAAGCTTGCTAACCATCTAGCAGATGCGGAGTATCTCTACTATGCTCGTAACTATGCTGCTGCAAAAACTCATGCAAAATGGGTCTTAAAGCACGATCGCACCAATCAAAAAGCACTTCGCATAGTGGGTCTTTCCAATTTTCAATTAGGAGAGTATCGAGCAGCCCTTAATATATTAGATAAGTTATCAATTCAGGATATTGCTGTACAAAAGGCAATTGCATTTAGTATTGCTTTTGCAAGTCAAGAAGTGCATGAGCATATCGTTCAGATCGATAATATCGATTCTTTCGATGCTGATACAGTGGATTAAATTTCCTCATATGAGGTATGACTAATGTATGGCCTCTATTACTATTAATCCAGCTGAGTATCATCAACACGTTTCAAAACTGTGGTCACCAACAATTAAAAAGCTTGCCCTTTTGATCAGAGGTTATGTCTTTTTTAATGTGTTTTTCCTCATTGTTGCTGGTATTGAACTAGCCGCTTTCATTTCTTTTTTTACAATGATGAGCAATTCTTCGGTCTTGGCCTTCACTTTAGCCATTTTTTTTCTCACCCTCTTCTCTTATTTTGTCCTTCGCCTTTATCTCTCAGCCAAAAAGCCAGACCATTTGATGGATCTACTTGAGGAATATCTTAGCAGATGTCGAGAATCGCTTCGTTATCAAGAAGGAATTCCTGAGCACCATATCGCTCTTGCAAATGCTGCTCATAAACTAGCACATCATCTACAAGAGAAAGAATACTCCTACTACACCCCGCCATTCTTTCTAAAATCTCTTACCCCTTCTCTTGAAAAGTTTAGCTGCTTTTGCCATTGGAAAGACCTTTATCGCATGAAAGAGCTTTTGCTTCTCGCATCCATTGAAGAGCATATCAAAGTGGTAAAATGTGAACCGACAAATTTAGAGGTTCATGCTGCCTTAGCAAATGCATATGTAACACTTTCATTGATCTACTCAGACCCGCGTAAATATCCCGGTTTTGATGAGGAGCGCTGGGTGCCACCAGAGCGTTATAGTGACCAGATGCAGGCAAAATTTAGACAGACGGCGGAGCGAGCAACTGAGGAATTTCAAATCCTCTCTGACTATGCACCGAATGATCCATGGGTTCATATGCAACTTGCCTACAGCTATCACGACCTTCAGATGCCAGAAGAGGAAATTCGCGAGTATGAAGCTGTTTTAAAACTTCGCATTGATGACAAAGATACTCTTTTCAAACTTGGAATGCTCTATTTCCAGCAAGGTAAAAATGCGAAAGGATTGCGCATTTATGAAATGCTCAAACATAGCAACTTCAAAAAAGCTGAAAGCCTTATTAAGTTCTATGGCGCCTACGAACTATAAGTTTCCCCAAATATACTCATCCAAGCTCAAAATGAGAA
>CAMAUB010000050.1 GCA_945861315.1 Chlamydia trachomatis | reverse complement strand
TTTAAGCCGCTATCTTAGCCGCTTTTTCATTCACTTATCAAGATTTTTGTATCAAGATTGTCTTATATTCAGCTCAGAGCAGTATATAATACAGAAACAGAAACGCATACTTTCGAATTTCATGAAGAAATGAATGTAGGTGTAAGTCGCTCTGGTAGATCTATGGCTGGAGCATCTGTAGTGGTCAAAAAAGAGTTGAGCATGAAAGTTGACTATACGGCTAGGGCAGTTCTCTTTGATGGACTAGAAGCTGGTGTTTTAGGTAATACATTTGGTGGTAAAGTGGATTCTGTTCACGCATGTGCTCCTGGAAAGATTTGCGTAAAGGCTTCATCGTCAGTCGCATGGGGCTTTCGTGCTAGTTTTTCTCATACCTTCGCTACAACTGAACCAACGAGTGTGTTGGGATGGAAATTTGATCCAAATGAGATTCAAGTTGAGTATGCTGCTTCTCAACCAGCTCCGGCAAGAGATGCAGCGAGGCAACCTGCTGCTGAGCAACGGCGCCCACCTGTAGCTATGCCCGCACCTGCTGCTGCACAATGGCGCCCTGCACCTGCTGCTGAGCAACGGCGCCCACCTGTAGCTATGCCCGCACCTGCTGCTGAGCAACGGTACTCACGTACTTCTCCAAGCAATTTTAATGGCTTTGAGGCTTTGTAAATTTCAAAGTTATATAGTGCTTAGGTAACCCTAAAAAACTTTAATATTTTCTCTGAAAATCTCTTGAAATCAAGAGGTTTTCAGGGTTAATAACCGAGTTTTGGGTTTATCCCGCAGATATTCAGGAATCTTTCTCGATCTTTTTGAGCTTTTTTCCTCGAAAAGGGTACAAGACCCTTCCCTTCGGAAAAAATCCCAAAAATTTTCGATAAATCTCCTCTGAATATCTGCGGGATAAACCCAAAACTGGGTTAATAATATGAGCTTCGAAATGCTTGATCAAATCTACTGCACGATCGGGCATGATTTTATGAACTTATTTCTTACAATTAGTATAAAATGCTAACTTTAATAACCCACTATTTTCTTGTAGATTTATGAATCCAAAAAAGTCCGTTTTGATAAAGGGCGGCTTTTTAGGCAATGCCTCTCAAGCAACTAAAAAAAAATCCTCTATACAAACAAAATGATAAAAAAGCCCCAGTTTTAAAACCGGGGCTTTTTTGTTTAGTAGTCCATTCCACCAGCTGGCATAGATGCCTGCTGTTTTTCTTCTGGGAAGTCAGCGATGATTGCTTCTGTTGTAAGCAACAGGGAAGCAATTGAGACTGCCGATTCAAGCGCACAACGCGTCACTTTCATCGGATCCAAGATTCCAGCTTTGATAAGATCTACATACTCATCTGTAAGAGCATTGTATCCTTCGTTCATTGGCAGTGATAACACTTTTTGAACGACGATAGCACCTTCTAAGCCTGCGTTCTCTACGATCTGACGAAGAGGCGCTGAAAGGATTTTACAGATGATCTGAGCTCCAATACGCTCGTCTCCCTCAAGGCTTTGTGCAAGCTTTTGAGCAGCTGGGATGCAGCGAATAAGCGCCGTTCCGCCACCTGGAAGAATACCTTCTTCAACTGCGGCTTGTGTCGCATGCTTGGCATCATCAACGCGGTCTTTCTTCTCTTTCATCTCAACTTCTGTAGCAGCTCCAACGCGGATGACCGCTACACCACCAGCTAGTTTAGCTAAGCGCTCTTGAAGCTTCTCTTTGTCATAATCTGATGTGCTATCCTCGATTTGACGGCGAATTTGTTCGCAGCGCTTCTCGATTTGTTTTTTTTGACCAGCACCTTCAACAAGAGTTGTCTCTTCTTTAGTGATCACAGCTTTCTTCACTTTTCCAAGCATGTCAATTGTGGTTGACTCAAGCTTCATGCCAAGCTCTTCAGCAATGAGCTGTGCTCCTGTGAGGGTAGCTATGTCTTCGAGCATCGCTTTACGGCGATCTCCAAAGCCAGGAGCCTTGACAGCACATACTTTAAGACCAGCACGGATGCGGTTGACAACAAGAGTTGCAAGTGCTTCTCCTTCAACGTCTTCTGCAATAATTAAAAGAGGTCTTCCGCTTTCTGCAACAGCTTGTAGAATTGGGAGGAAATCTTTCATTGCTGAAATTTTCTTCTCGAAAATAAGGACGTAAGCATCTTCTAGGATCGCTTCTTGTGTCTCTGGGTTTGTCATGAAATAAGCAGAGAGATAACCTCTGTCAAAATTCATCCCTTCAACAACTTCAAGAGTTGTCTCAAAGCCTTTTGCTTCTTCAACAGTGATAGTTCCATTTTTCCCAACACGCTCCATTGCCTTGGCAATAAGCTCACCAATTTCAGTGTCGTTATTGGCAGAAATTGTTGCTACTTGTGCAATCTCAGTCTGGTTTTGAACAGGCTTAGCAATTGTAGCTAGCTGTGCAACGACTGCTTTAAGCGCTTTTTCAATTCCGCGCTTAAGGTCCATTGGATTAGCACCTGAGGTCACGTTGCGTAGCCCTTCTGTATAGATTGCCTCAGCAAGAAGGGTAGCTGTTGTAGTGCCGTCTCCCGCTTGGTCAGCTGTCTTGCTTGCAACTTCTTTGACCATTTGAGCGCCCATATTTTCATGTTTGTCCTCAAGCTCAATTTCTTTGGCAACGGTTACACCGTCTTTGGTCACTTGTGGACCGCCGAAAGATTTGTCGATGATGACATTACGTCCTTTAGGGCCAAGAGTGACTTTGACAGCGTCTGCAAGGGTTTTAACCCCTTTTAGAATCTTCTGTCTAGCTTCTTCTTTATACTTAATATCTTTTGCTGCCATGTTAGTAGGCCTCCTTTATTATTCTACAATTGCAATTAGATCATCAGCTGTAAGAATGACAAACTCTTCCCCATCAATTGTCACTTCTTGCCCTGAATATTTTTCCATTAAAATTTTGTCACCAACTTTCACTGGGAAAGGGATTAATTTACCGCTCTTGTCATTTTTTCCTGTTCCAAGAGCAATAACTGCTGCAGTCTCTTGCTTTTTCTTTGCAGTATCAGGAAGGATGATCCCACCTTTCATTTTTTCCTCTGGGTCAAGTCTTTTTACAAGGACTCTGTTTCCAAGAGGCTTCAATTTTGTCTGTACGGCTTGTTCTGACATATTGACGCTCCTTTAGTTAGCGTATAAGTTTTGATGAAAGCGTAGCATAGCATTTAATTTTTAGCAAACGAAATCATCAAGTGCTAAAAGTTAAGAATTTTTTTGAAATTCTGTAATGAGTAAATCAAATTTTTGAATGGCGGTATTAACCACCTCAGGAACTGTCATATCGACGCCAGCTAGCTTGAGCAGGTCGATAGGGAAGAGGCTTGATCCTCCTTGAAGAAAGGTGAGGTAGTGCTTTTGAGCGGCAGTATCACCAGCAAGTACTCGGTCGGCCAAGATAAGGGCAGCGCTGATACCTGTCGCATACTGATAAACGTAGTAGTTATAGTAGAAGTGGGGAATGCGGGCCCATTCAATAGAAATCTCAGAATCAATGACGCAATCTGGGCCAAAATAGTCGTGGTTAAGCTTGAAGTAAATTTCTTTGAGGTGACCAGGAGTAAGAGGAATTCCTTGCTCAACATGCTCGTGGATTGTGAGCTCAAATTCGGCAAACATGGTTTGACGAAAGAGTGTGGTTCGAATGTCCTCAAGTTTTTCATTGATAAGGTAGAGGCGCTCTTGTTTTTTCTCCCGTTTTTGAAGCAGTAGGTGCATGAGAAGTTCTTCGTTAAATGTGGAGGCAACTTCTGCGACGAAAATAGGGTAGTGCGCATAGTGGTAGGGTTGATTTTTGTGGCTAGAAAATGAGTGCATGCTGTGGCCAGCTTCATGAGCCAATGTGAAGGTGTCTCTTAAAATACCACGGTAGTTCATCAAGATGTAAGGAAAGCTGTCGTAACAGCCACTTGAATATGCACCAGAGCGCTTATTTTTATTCTCATAGCGATCGACCCATCGCTGCTTGATTAAACCCTCTTGCAAGGTTGATTGATACTCGTGTCCAAGAGGAGCGACAGATTCAACAACAAGTGACTCGCTCTCTTCGTAGCTCAAAGAGATATCAACTTCCGAAACCATTGGGACGTACATGTCATAGAGATGGAGCTCGGAAAGTCCTAGGGTCTTTTTTCGTAGTAGGATATAGCGATGAAGCTTGGGAAGATTGCTGCGTACTGTATCAACTAAGGAGCGGTAGACAGCTGTTGGAATATTTTTGGGGAAAAGTGCTGCTTCTAAGCTCGAAGAAAATTTGCGTGCTTTAGCCGAGAAGATGTGTCCTTGCACTTGTCCATAGAGAAGCTCAGCGAGGGTATTCTCATATTGCTGAAATGTTACGTGCATTTGTTTGAAAGCATTTTCACGCAAAATTCGATCGGGGGAGCGTAGATAGAGGTGGTAGAGACCATGGGTTAATTCATGCTCTTTTTTGTCCTTGTCTTTTATAGAGGGAAATTTGATGTCGGCATTATTGAGAGCACCAAATGCTTTTGAGGATACACTAAGAGGCTTTTCAGCCATAGCAAGTAGTTCTTCTTTGTCTGCTGAAAGGGTGTGTGGGCGCATGCGCACAATTTTCTCTAGGTGGAAACGATAGGGTTGGAGTTTTTTAGAGAATAAATACGCTTCAATGGTCTTTTCTGGAAGAGAGAGGATTTCTGGATCGATCCAGGAGCTAGCTTCCCGAAAATCGTGGTAGTGGCTCATGATCCGTTGATAAGCACCTTTGTGGCGATCATCAGTGATCTCTTCATCATGACGCAGATGAGCATACGTATGAAGTCTTTCAAGTTCGCGACCAATACTAAATGAAAACTCAAGTGCTTCTTTTAATACTTGATCGCTTTCATGAAGTCTACCTTTATAGGTCTTTAGCTTAGTCCAATCCAAAGAGAGTAGAGATTTTTCCCACAGCTCAAGGGTTTGAAACAGCGCTTCAACATTCCATCTATCTTCGGGTTTGATCTCCGATCTGAGTTTAATCATTATCTTCTTAGTAGTGCATATAAAATTTGTTGCGAGCAAGCTCGATAAGATGATCAACAGCTTCTTCGGCATCATCGCCTACAGCGTCAATCTCTATTTTGGAGCCTCTTCCTGCAGCCAAAGTCAAGATGCCTAAAAGAGATTTCGCATTCACAACAAGATCTTGATAGGTCAAGTTAACTTGTGCTTTGAAAGTTGTGGCACACTTTACAAGCTCAGTGGAAGGGCGAGTATGAAGTCCCTTGTCGTTAATGACAATGAAAAAACCTTTAGCCCGATTCTTTTTTTTGAGTTCTGTTTCCATCATTACTCGGCATAATCAATTGCTTTATCATAAACTTCGCGCGTGCAGAAAATGGGCGCTCTATAAATCAAAGAGAGCGTGACACAATCGCTTGGGCGCGCATCAACTTCCACAATATGCAGAATGTCACCCATTTTTTGCTCTAAAAAAAGTCTAGAAAAATAAACAGTGTCTTGCAAGTCATTGATAACAACTTGTTTGACTTTTATTTCTAATCCTTTAAAAATGGAATTAATTAAATCATGAGTGTAGGGTCTAGGTTTTTCTGCTTCTGTAATGTAGCGCTGCATGGCTTTTCCAACTGTTGGGGATGCATAGACTGCAAATTTTTTCTCATCATTGCCAAGCACAATACAGGTATAAGCACGCGATTGCAGTACCTTGTCAAAGCGAATTTGAACTAGCTCTAATGTTTCTTCCATTCAATGGTTCCATTTTGATAGCCGATCAGCACTCTAACCGGTAGATTAAAAAAAAAACCCGTTTCAACTACACCAGGAATATCGATGATGCGCTCGTGGTCTTTTTCGGGATTTGGGAACAGATTTGGTGCATGGACATCGTAGATATAATTTCCATTGTCTGTCACATAAAACTTTCCATCTTTCATGCGTAGCTCACCTTTATAACCTAGAATTTCAAGTTTGTGAATAGTGGCGCTATAGCCAAAAGGGAGAATT
Source organism: Chlamydia trachomatis (assembly GCA_945861315.1). Classification (GTDB taxonomy): domain Bacteria; phylum Chlamydiota; class Chlamydiia; order Chlamydiales; family JAAKFR01; genus JAJACK01. The sequence goes on along the minus strand of CAMAUB010000050.1, from coordinate 2,623 downwards.
TCAACTGGCAAACCAAAAACTCCTAAAACATCAACAAGCTTGCTCTCATCCAAGATAATAACGATATCTTTGCTTGAGCTGGCAACGATTTTTTCTCGCACATGCGCCCCTCCACCCCCTTTGATCATCCGATTTTTAGGATCAAGTTCATCAGCGCCATCAACAGTTAAGTCGATTGAGGTGATTTGATTGATATCGAGCACTTCAATGCCCCCTTTACGTGCCATTTCCGCTGAACGAATTGAAGAGGAAACAGCAGTAATTGAGAGGCCACCTTGAACTCGTTTGACGAGGCTTTCAATAAAAAAAGAAGCAGTTGAGCCAGTGCCAAGGCCTACAAGCATACCATCTTCAACAAGTTGTGCCGCTTTTTCACCAACTGCACGCTTAAGATCATTTTGAGCTGTGGGATTCATTTTCATAAAAAACCTATATAAGGCATAATAGGATGTTAAGTCAAGATGATAGAATTGCAAGAATTAGACAGATTTTTATACACCTATTTGGGGGTCGCTTTTATCCCTGACTTTTGTCCTAATGGGATTCAAGTTGAAGGAAGAAAGATCATCGATCTGTTGGCAACAGCAGTTAGTGCCAATCTTGAAACGCTTGAAGAGGCTGTTTCTCGAGGAGTGCATGCACTCATTGTCCACCACGGTCTTTTTTGGAAGGGCGACTCGTATCGAGTGCAAGGAGCTCTTAAGAAAAAACTTCAGCTACTCATGGATCATAATATTTCTCTTCTGGCCTATCATCTTCCACTAGATGCGCATGATAGCGTTGGCAACAACTGGCGCGCTGCTCAAGAGATGGGGTGGAGTGATCTTGAACCTTTTGGAAAATATGAGAAGAGTTACCTCGGTGTTAAGGGCACTTTTTCACCACGAGAAATTGATTGCTTTATCGCAGAGGTGGAGGCTTACTATCAACATTCTGCAACAATAGCAAAAGGTGGTAAAAAAGAAGTTCGCTCAGCAGCTCTGATTTCTGGGGGAGCTTGGAAAGAGATCAAAAGCGCTGCTGATGCAGGGGTGGATTGCTTTATTACTGGGAACTTTGATGAACCAGCTTGGAGCCTTGCAAAAGAAGAGGGGATTCACTTTTTGGCGCTTGGGCATAGCGCAACTGAAAGGGTGGGGCCGAAAGCCTTGGGCTCATATCTTGAGCAACACTTCCAAATTCCCTGCCCCTTTCTCGATATTCAAAATCCTTTTTAACCTGAATAGATACTCACTCAAGCTCAAAATGAGTATATGTGCGTTTTTAAGCAGCTGGTGCAGCTCTTCTCATTTGAAGAGCTTGTCTAGCAAATTCGGAAATGATCTGTTGCCGTGTATCTTTGACTGCTGGATTTTCCGGTGTGGCTTTAATTGTTTTGTCTGATACAGGTTCTTTTCCATCTCGATTAAGATAGGTTTGAATGGCTTTAGCTTGTGGTTGAGTTAACAGGCGCACTTCTTCCATATTACTGAAGTTTCCACTAAGAACTTTTTGAGCTACTTCCAACTGTTCTTTTCCTACAACTTGTGCAGTCTTTTTTTCATAATTTCTTACAAGCTTATCGATCATTGCTTGCTGATTATCTGAATCTCGTATGACTGGTCCATCTACCATAGGTTGCTCCTTTACTCTGTTTTCCAAAATCTGTATTATACCCATTTTATCTTTTTATGGAAGAGGGAATATAAATAATGAAAAATGTCCTTACTATTTTAGAAGAGCGCGGCTTTATCGATGCGATGACAAGTGACGAGCTTCATAATATTTTAAATCAGCCTATTACATTTTATGCTGGTTTTGACCCGTCAGCCGATAGTCTTCATATTGGAAACTTGGTGGGAATTATGGCGATTGCCTGGTTTCAAAAATTTGGTCACACTCCTATCGCTATTGTGGGAGGGGCCACCGGAATGGTGGGAGATCCATCGGGTAAAAGTGTTGAGCGCAACTTGCTTGAGCGCGCCTCCATTGAGCACAATTTGAGAGGAATTCGTCGATCGCTTGAAGCAGTGCTGAAAACTGATGTTACCATTTTGAATAACTATGATTGGTTTGGGCAGTTTGGATTGATCGATTTTCTACGAGATGTGGGCAAACATTTTCGAATGGGGGTGATGCTTTCAAAAGAGAGTGTAAAAAATCGTTTAAATTCTGAAGAGGGCTTAAGTTTTACAGAATTTAGCTATCAACTTTTGCAAGGGTACGATTTTGTTCATCTCTTCAATCACCATGGAGTGACCTTGCAGCTTGGAGGGAGTGATCAGTGGGGAAACATTTTGGCAGGAGTGGAACTTGTGCGCAAAATGGAAGGTAAAAGTGTACATGGACTTACATGGCCTTTATTGACGCGCAGTGATGGAAAAAAGTTTGGGAAGAGTGAAGAGGGAACAATTTGGCTCAACTCTGATCGTCTTTCGCCCTATGATTTTTATCAATACTTCTATCGTATTCCTGATGCTGATTTGCCAAAGATGCTGCGAATTTTAACATTTCTTGATTTGGAAGAGATTCACGAAATTGAAAGACAAATCCCACATAAGCCAAATGATGCACAAAAGCTATTAGCGCAAGAGGTGACACGCATTGTTCATGGGCAAGCGGGTGTTGATCAAGCATTGGCGCT
>CAMAUB010000049.1 GCA_945861315.1 Chlamydia trachomatis | reverse complement strand
ATGACGCTCAATTTAATCAGATTAGGACAAAAATTTATTTCGATCAAGCTTCTGTAACTTTTACGCCATCTGAACTTGCGCACAAGATGCGCAAAGAGTTGATTTTGTTGGGCTTTCAAAATGTTGATTCAAGCCAGATTGAGGCTGAGCTTCGCATGCTAGCTCAGTTGCCGCCGTTTTTGCAAATAGGTTATACAAATTGGAATTCCGAGAGCAATCCGATTCTTTGGACCATTAGATTTAGCTACTCAACGCAGGAAATAGTCCTTTTCAAAACCAATAAGAAAATGAGTAATTATAATGATAGTCTTAGAGATGCTTCACTAGTTTATACAACGTGAGCAGAAAGACTCTCTCCCATTTCCATCCCTTCTGGAAAATAAGCCATCCACTTTTCACTTACGATCTTAGCTGTATCATCATCACAGAGCACCTCTTCTGGATAAGATGGCTTCATTCGTGCATCGATTAAAATTGAGTTGCTGTAGGTGATATGATGCCTAAAGATCTTTTCAGAGGTAGATGAAATGTCTGCAGCAGGCTCAAAGCGAGTAAAAACTGTCCATAGGAAGCTTGCTTCATTTTTGAGGCATAGGTCAACATTATCAACCCAGATCACAAGTGGCCACTGCTTGAGCTTTTCAAGGTCAGGTTTTTCATCCACAACCAGGCACCCTCTGCAAAAAGCACGGCCAAATCCATTTGCCTTTGTTGGGAGATCTCGTTTTTTTTCCCCAATTCCGAGCATCACGCCGCGAGAGCCATGGTTTAGCTGTGGGCCTGTATAGTCGAGTGTGTCCAAAGAGAGATTGGAGAAAATATAGAGATCCGTTTCAGGACTAAAACGCTCTAAAATTGTTGAGAGCACCTCTTTAATATTGCGTACATCAACCAACTGGTCAGTCACAAGCAAGAACTTTGTCAACGAGAGTTGACCTTCTCCTAAAATACGGAAAGCAGATGTCATACACTCGCGATAGTAGCGCTCTGTGACAACGGCCGCAGATAAAGAGTGAAAGCCTGTTTCACCATAGCTCCAAAGCGCTTTAACTCCTGGCATAACAACAGGAAAAATAGGGGAGAGAAGATCTTGAAGGTAATCTCCAATGTAGAAGTCTTCTTGCCTTGGCTTACCAACAACTGTTGCTGGATAGATTGCATCTTTTCTGTGATAGATTTTATCGAGCTCAAACAAAGGAAAGTCATGAGTCCAGCTGTAGTAGCCAAAATGGTCTCCAAAAGGGCCTTCAGGATGGCGTACATGTGGAGGAGAGGAACCAATTAGTGCAAATTCACACTCAGCAATGATGGGATAAGCATTTTTTTCCTTCTTTACACGTAGCTTTGCTCCTTGCATCAAACTGGCGATGAGAATTTCAGGCACATTTTCAGGCAGAGGAGTGATCGCGCTTAAAATCAGAGCGGGCGGCCCACCAATAAAGATATTAACAGGAAGAGCTCTATTCTCTTGCTCTGCTAAATGGTAGTGGAAGCCCCCCCCTTTTTGAATTTGAAAATGCAAGCCAGCACGCTTCTTGCCATAACGCTGAATTCTGTACATCCCAAGATTAGATGATTGTCCCTCAGTATAGACCAGAGGAAGTGTGATAAAGTGTCCTCCATCTTTTGGCCAGCTCTTCAAGAGAGGAAGAGTTTCTAGGTCATCACACACTCGCTCACAAACTGGAGCTCTCTGCACCTTTTTCATCCCCATCTTTAGTAAAGGAAGAAGAGGTTTAAATTTTTTTGGAGGGAATGGACCTGTCATGGTTTTAACAAGCTCGGCAATAACCTTCTCTGGGTGATTTGGAAAGGCGAGATCTACACGTCTTCGTGAGCCAAAAAGATTTGTGACAACAGGAAATTTAGAACCAATAACAGTGTGAAAAAAAAGCGCGGGGCCATTAGCAGCAGTCACACGCCGATGAATCTCGGCAATTTCTAAATTTGGGTCAACAGGATGATGGACATCTACAATCTCCTTATTTTTCCGAAGCTCTCGAATAAACTCTCGGAGATTAGAAACCATGATGAAACCTTTAGGCTAGAATGAAAATACAGCTTCTAAGAGCCTGTTTAGGCTCTTAGACTTTTTGTCCCCTAGCACGCATTTCGCGGACAACAATAGCTAGGCCACGCTTGTCAATGGTACGTAGAGCAGACGCGCATAGCTTAATGCTAATGAAGCGATTTTCATCAGAAAACCAAAGGCGCTTAGTCATCAAATTTGGTTGAAAACGTCTTTTAGTTTTCCCTGTAATATTGAGTCCAATACCTTTCTTTTTCTTAGCAATACCGCGCAGTGTATAAGTGCGTCCTTTTCTAGGCTTTTTTCCTGTAACTTCACAAACTTTAGACATGAAACACTCTCCTATAAATTAAGCGGATACCATAGCATTTTTTCCAAAATCTGACAAGAAGCATTTTTTCAAAAAAAAATTACTTAGAATAATTGATCTCTCTTTAATGTTTTTCTGAAATCCTAAACAGACTCTGAAACAAAGTATAGTGGCATGAAACTTGATAGTGATTCGCTATGGAATCTCTAAGGGTTGATTTTGCCGTCATTGGATCTGGGCCTGCGGGGCAAAAAGGGGCCATTCAAGCAGCAAAACTAGGCAAATCGGTTGTGATCATTGAAAGAGATTCTGTTCCTGGTGGTAACTGTCTCAATTCGGGCACGATTCCCTCTAAGTCTTTGAGAGCTGCTATTATCGATTTGCGTCGCTATAACGAACGCAGTTTTTATGGCTCTAGCTGCTTAATGGATGTCACGATCAATGACTTAAACTATCGACTCAATGCCGTCTTAGAGGGGGAACGAGCCATTTTACTTCGCCAACTTAAAAAGAATAAAATTATATATATTACTGGAACAGCGCGTTTTAAGAATTCACATACATTATTTATCATTGATGATAAAGGGAAAAAAACGCATGAGATTAAGGCGGAAAAGTTTTTGATTGGTACGGGGTCTGAGCCTTGCAATCCTTTGAACGTTCCTTTTGATGATGAGGTGATTTTAGATTCTACCCGTCTGCTTTCAATTGATAAAATGCCGAAGACGATGGTTGTGCTCGGTGGTGGTGTGATTGGCGCTGAATATGCAAGTTTTTTTACAGCGCTTGGTTGCCGTGTTAAGGTTTTGGATAAGAGAGATCGTTTGTTGCCACAGCTTGATGCAGAAATTGGTACACACTTGCAGGTTGGTCTTAAGGAGAATGGGCTTGAATTAGCTCCGCGAAAGGTTCCTAAAGTCATTGAACGCATAGGTGATATGGCGCGTGTCACATGTGAGGATGGATCGATATTTGAGGCAGATGTTTTACTCTATGCACTTGGAAGAGAGGCGAATGTTTATACGCTTGAGCTCGATATAAAGATGACCAATTTGGGTTATATCGAGATAAATAAATTTTTTCAAACATCTTATCCGCATATCTATGCTGCAGGAGATGTTGTGGGATATCCTGCACTAGCATCAACTAGTATGGAGCAAGGGCGCTTGGCAGCTCGTCACGCTTTCGGGGTGCAGACGCATGAATTCCCAACTTTTTTCCCTCTTGGCATCTATACAATTCCTGAGATTTCTTGTTGTGGAGAGACAGAAGAGCAATTGATTGAAAAAGGAGTAGATTATGAAGTGGGTCGCGCCTATTATTATGAGATTGCACGAAGTCATATAACTGGAAGTAGTAATATGGGTTTGTTTAAGATTCTTTTTTGTAAACAATCCCTCAAATTATTTGGAGTACATATTGTTGGAAGGGGTGCAACGGAGCTGATTCATGTGGGACAACTTGCTATGAGTTTTGGGGCAACCCTCAATTATTTTGTTGATCAAGTGTTTAACTATCCAACATTTACAGAAGGTTATCGTATAGCAGCCTTCAATGGTTTGAATAAGTTATGAGAATATACCCAAACAACTTGAAAAGTCGGAATTTCGGCTGCGTCAAAGCCCCGGGCTTGAACGATCGTAATCAACCCCATATTTCTAATATTGTGTCGTTTACGATCGATCAATCCCGAGAGCTTTTACGCTGGCCGAAATTTTCATTTCGAGCTTGGGGAAGTATAATATTCCTTTGTATGCTGATGCTAGTATCAAATGTGGCTATGGCTGTGAACTTGCGTACTCTTTATAACACACTAGATCCGCGCTCTGTGGCTCAAGCACTTGCTTTTTACGAACTTTATCCTCAAAGCCCTGAAGGTGAGCAGGCACTTGATCGAGCAGCGAAGTTGCTGCAAACTAAAAGCTCGATTGTTCCTTTAGCTCCTTTGATTAACCGTTTAGCTGGGTGTACTGAGCAGCTTGATGAGACACAATTGGTTCTTGTGGAAAACTTGGGTTCTATTTTTCCAAACAGGAAGCTTAAGGGGTATCTTGCCCAATCTGAAGAAGAACTTTTCGCCCTTCCGCCTGAGGAGATTGATCTTGGCAAAGCGTTGATTTTATCTCAGATGGATGAGAATGCAGCTGCTGCCGCACGTAACTATTCAGCTCTACTTGATCTTATGGCTCTTCAAATCAAAGGGAGACTTCCTGAGCTGGCAAGCGCTGAGCAGAAGATCAAAGAGATGAACCGCTTCATTTTTCAAGAGATGCATTTTAGATTTCCTCCTCAATCGATCCATGCAAAAGAGATTGATTTGTACACTTTTTTACCTTCGGTGATGGATAATCACCTCGGCGTTTGCTTGGGTGTAACCGCTCTTTACCTTGCAATTGCGCAACGTCTTGATCTTCCTCTTGAAATTGTCACACCTCCTGGTCACATCTACGTACGCTATAATGATGGGAAGCAGCTGATCAATATTGAGACAACAGCGCGTGGGGTTAACATGCCATCCGAGTCGTATCTTGGGGTGAATACGCGCCGTCTTCAGCTAAGGACTATCAAAGAAGTTGTAGGAATGACGCATGTTAACCAAGCTTCTGTTTATCTCAATACGGAACAGTTTTCCAAGGCGCTTACTGCATATGAAAAGGCTCGCCCTTATATGTATGACGACCCACTTGTTAAAGAATTGCTTGCCTACACTTATCTATTTGAAGGAAGAAAAGATGAAGGGCGCTCACTTCTTGAAGAGGTGAAGGATGTGATTCCAGATCACGCAGTATGCGGTCATATGCTTGCAAAAGATTATCTTTATGGGAAGGTAGATGAGGAGGGGATTAAAGCAGTCTTTAGCCAAGTAGATCACTCACGCGCTTCTATTGTTGCTAAACAAGAGAGATTGAAAGCTACTCTTGAAAAGCACCCCGATTTTCGAGATGGACTTCAGCAGTTAGCTGTCTGCTGGGTGCAGCTTAACCGGGCAAAAGAGGCGATTGAGCTTTTAGAGCGCTACCACGCAATCTGTCCAAAGGATGCAACAGTGAATTACTATCTAGCAGTGCTCCATGGCGAGCGCTGTGACTACAAAAGCTGCTGGGCTTATCTATTAGAAGCTGAACAATTGGTTAAAGAGCGCAGCTTCTATCCAAAAGCGCTTCGAGAGCTGCGCCAAGAGCTCTCTTTTATTTGCCCTGAAAGTATTGACCTAGAAGAGTAATTCTGCTAGAATCTCACCTCAAATGGAGGTGAATTATGCAAAATTTTTCTGATGCGGCTCAAACCGCCGTTCAAGAGGCTTTTCAAAAAGCACAATCAAAACATAATACTGAGGTGACAGATCATCATCTTCTCCTCTCTTTTTTGACAGATCAAACCGGTTACTTCCATTCAATCTTAGAAGACTTAAAGGTAAACCCTGCCTCATTGATGCGTGATGTTGATGAGGTCATCAATCATCTTCCTACATTTTCAGATGGGGGAGAGCCTCAACCTTCCCGCTCCTTTCAAAGTCGTGTGATTGATGCTCAAGCATTTGCCAAAGAGCTAGGTGATAGCTATGTCTCTTCAGATCACTTTTTACTCGCCTTCTGGAAAGGGGGAGGTGAACCTTTTAGTAACTGGCGTGAGAAATCAGGTATTAACCTGAAAGAATTGAAATCAAAGATTAAACAGATACGAGGCGATCGGCACATGGACTCTCCAACAGCAGAAACGAGCATGAAGAGCTTAGAAAAATTTTGTAAAAATTTGACAGCTTTAGCAAAAGAGGGGAAGCTTGATCCGGTTATCGGTCGAGATGAGGAGATTAGACGTGCAATTCAAGTGCTCTCTCGACGAAGAAAAAACAACCCTATGCTCATTGGTGATCCTGGCGTTGGAAAAACAGCCATTGCAGAGGGGTTGGCCTTAAGAATCATTCAAGGAGATATTCCCGATTCTTTAAAAGGTAAGCAGCTTGTTTCACTTGATATGGGAAGTTTGATTGCTGGGACCAAGTTTCGTGGGGAGTTTGAAGAGCGTTTAAAAGGAATCTTGGATGAAATTGAGAAAGGGGATGGGCAGATTATTCTCTTCATCGATGAAGTGCACACACTCGTTGGAGCAGGAGGAGCAGAGGGAGCTATGGACGCTGCAAACCTTCTAAAACCCGCTCTTGCACGCGGCACATTGCATTGTATTGGAGCTACAACACTTAATGAGTACCAAAAATATATTGAAAAGGATGCCGCACTAGAGCGTCGCTTCCAACCCGTCTTTGTCTCTGAGCCGAGTTTAGAAGATTCGATTGCGATTTTGCGAGGACTTAAAGAGCGCTATGAAATCTACCATGGAGTGCGTATTAAAGAAGCTGCTATCCATGCCGCTGTCATGCTTTCGCATCGCTATATTTCAGACCGTTTCTTGCCAGACAAGGCAATTGATCTGATTGATGAGGCAGCAAGCCTTATTCGCATGCAACTTGGATCACGCCCCCTTCCTATCGATATTAAAGAGAGAGAGCTTTCAACATTGATTGTCAAACAAGAGGGAATGAAGCAAGAGGGGAATAAGGAAGAAATCGAAAAGCTTGAAGTAAAAATCGTTAACCTCAAAGAGGAGCTTGGAGCGTTACGCCAAAGATGGGAAAGCGAAAAAAAAGATCTTGAAGGTCTTAAAGAAAAGAAAAATAAACTCGAGCAACTTCGATTTCAAGAAGAAGAGGCTGAGCGCGTTGCAGACTATAACAAGGTAGCTGAAATCCGCTATAATACCATACCTGCGATCGAAAAGGAGATGGAACAACTTCAAAAAGATCTAGGAGGCAAAAAAGATCGCCTCTTGCAAGAAGAGGTGGATGAGTTTTTAGTTGCCCAGATTGTAGCCAAGTGGACAGGTATCCCAGTTAATAAAATGCTTGAAGGGGATGCTGAAAAACTACTCAAGCTTGAGGGTGAACTTGAGAAGCGTGTTGTAGGGCAAGATAAAGCTGTAGTTGCTGTATCAGATGCAATTCGCGCATCACGAGCTGGTCTTTCTGATCCAAATCGCCCAACTGGCGTTTTCCTTTTCTTAGGACCTACGGGTGTTGGAAAAACAGAGTTAGCCAAAGCGCTTGCTGAGCAGCTTTTTGCCAAAGAAGATGCGATGATCCGCCTTGACATGTCTGAGTATATGGAAAAGCACTCTGTTTCTAAACTCATTGGATCGCCTCCAGGTTACGTTGGCTATGAGGAGGGAGGACAGCTCTCTGAAGCAATCAGACGTCGTCCTTATGCAGTTGTATTGCTTGATGAAATTGAAAAAGCGAACCACGATGTCTTCAACATCTTGCTTCAGATCTTTGATGATGGACGACTCACTGATTCAAAAGGACGCGTAGTAAATTGTAAAAACGCACTCTTTATCATGACTTCAAACCTTCCTTCAGAGCAATTGAAAATGCATTTTCGTCCAGAATTTCTCAACAGGCTTGATGAGATTCTCATCTTTGAACCATTGAGAGAAAAGGACATGATTAAAATTGTAGAAATTCAAATGAGTTATGTTTCAAAACGACTGAGCGATCGTCATATCGAACTCACTTGGAGTAACGATGTAGCTAGCTACCTAGCCAAGAAGGGGTATGACCCAGATTTTGGGGCAAGACCTCTCAAACGGCTCATTCAACACGAAATAGTGAATATGCTTTCAAAAGCGGTGCTCAGTGGTCAAATCAAGAGCAACAAAGACGTGGAGTTAGTCTTGAAGGGTGAACAGATCAGCTTTAAATAAGTTATTGCCTTACGGGCCTTAAGCTAGCTTCAGTCCATCGAATTGCTGCTATTTTCCATTCTCGATTACGTGCTTCTTGAATCTGCGTAGTACGAGTTAAATACTCTTCACTAGTAACGTCTTTTGGCACGCGTTCAAGTTGCTCTTGGAACCGATCTTCTACTGGCGCCCAGGGATCCATAAAAGCCTGGTCTTGCTTGATTAATGCATCAAAAGCAGGAATCTCAATAAGTATATCTGGATAAGATTCCATAACTTGTCTTGTAAGATGACTTACATCGATCCACTCTCTTTGACCTATAGTAGCGTAGAGCATATGTTGGATAGCACTTACAAGAGATAACCTTTCTCGTAGAGTGCTCTCATAATACAAATAAATCTCCACATTCTCTTGTTCTCGCAGCCCAGTTGCTTTTTCACGTATATCAATGATCTGCTGCAAACAGTTACGCAAGGCGTTTGTCTTGGCAACTCCTATTAAGATTTCAAGTTTGCGGTGGATAGTCTCTTCTGGTGGAAGAGTGGCCAATACCCAAGCCGTATAAATTTCATTGAAGGACATCGCTGCACGA
>CAMAUB010000048.1 GCA_945861315.1 Chlamydia trachomatis | reverse complement strand
CTCATCGACCCAAAGTGGGATTTCATGTTTTTTCAAAACTTCTATGAGGGCGAGAAAAAACTGTTTCTCTCCAGGGTAGAAACCACCCTCTCCTTGGATGAGCTCCATGCAAAAGCCACAATGCTTATCTGGGTAGCGTTTAAGAATTTTCTTCAATGCTGCAACAGAGAGCTCTAAGCTTTTTTCAGGCTTCATCCAGTCGAAGAAGGGAATGTAATCAACCATCAAACTCAGAGGGAGACCCATGCGGTAGTGAGGTTTATCGCTCACTTGCGAAAGGGCAAGAGTTCGACCTGCAAAACAGTTATTAAAAGTAAGAAGGCGAGAGGTGTGAGGCCTATGCTGGAAGAGGATTTTTAATGCATTTTCATTCGCCATCGCACCAGAGGTTGAAAGAAAACAGTGGTCAAAGCCAGAGCATTTGATCAAAAGTTCCAAAAGTTCCAACGTGTCTCGGTTTTGAATCAAGTTTCCTTGCATGACAATGTCTTGCATTGCGCTGTCAATGCTCTCCTCTACAAGACGGGGATGAAGGTGTCCAAAATGGACCCCAATACCAGAGATCAAATCATATTTGATACTTCCATCAGCAAGCTCAACTAGCGCCCCATTTCCGATCCCACTGCCCATATAGGGAAAGAAAAGCTTCTGCCCTCGAAAGGAGCCCAGTTGTTCAATGGAATTTTCATACGATTGTTCAAGTTCTTTTAAGGGAGGTGCTATTTGTGTTATTTGATCACGGAAAAATGCCACTCTATCTAAAAGAGCGCGCTTGATCTGATTAAGGTCGGCATCCGCAGCTAGTTTGTCCGCAATGAGAGGCATGAGTTCTTTCTATCAAAAATTGTCTTGTTAGACGAGCTTTTTTAACAAGGGAGTCTATTTGGAGAAATTCTTCTTCTGTATGTATCTTTCCACCAAGAGCTCCCATCGTATCAATTGTTGGTACACCAAGTGCTGCAACAGTGTTTCCATCGCATACCCCTGCTGTCTCTTGCAATTTAACTTCTGTTAATTTTGCAAGGGTATTGAAAAGATCCTTTGTGGCTAAATCATATGGCTTTGGAGGGCGGGTGGTTTTTCTTTCAATTGTGACACCGAACTTCTTTGCAAGGCGAAAAAGTTTTTTTTCAACCTTGTCGAGTTTATAAGAGCGAATATTGACCTGACACTCTGCATAGTCTGAGACAACATTTGCAGCAACACCCCCTTTCATTGTCCCAACTTTTACTGTTGCGAGCGTTGAATCAAGTTTAGAGGCAGCATAGATGAAGCCCGCAAGCGCTGTATTGGCACAAATCCCCTCATGAGGGTTGCGTCCAACATGCGCAGCGCGCCCGATTGCAGCGGCAACATAGTTTATTGAACCTCGTCTAGCCTTTACATAAGAACCATCAGGAAGCATTGGTTCAAAGATCAAGGCAAAATCAACTCCTCTTGCCACCTTTTCAATAAATGGAGTCGAGTAGATCGATCCGATTTCTTCATCAGGGTTTAGAAAAACACGCCATCCCCATGATTTTGGAAGTTCATCTTTAAGAGCATAGAGCATAATTACTAAACCGCTCTTCATATCTGTTACTCCAGGTCCTTTCAAAATCCCATTTTCACACTCTTCAACTTGAAAAGTTGATGTCTTTGGAAAAACTGTGTCTAAATGTCCGCCTAGGTAAATTTGATTAGGTGCATCTGGACGTTTTGTTAGATAAAGCCCGGGACCATTTTCAAAATCAATTTGCTCAATTGTGTCTGGATTTAATGTAAGAAAAGCGCTTCTTACAGCTTCAAACATTTGCTGCAATCCTTCACGATTTTGTGAAAAAGAGTTGATCGCTGCTAACTGTTTTACAAGTTCACACATTTGCTGCTGCATAAAACTACACCATACTCATAAGATTAGGGAGGAAATTGTAAAACTCGCTTCGCAGTGCAAATCCGTGCTTGCAAAGCCATTTTTTTTGTAAATCACCTAAGGCACAAAATGTTATGTCGATTTACAAAAAAAACAAAATGGCTTTGCGATCATCAAATTTGCACCGCGAAGCGAGTTTTACAATTTCCTCTAGGTATATAATACCAGACAAGCTTTGACAAATATTTTTTCTTCGCTTATGACTGTGATTTACAGTAAATAATGCGAGAAGAGTATGAAAGAAGGATCTGAACAAAAAGAAAATGGAAATGAAGAGATGCATGCTTGCCGTATATTGATAACATGTGACCACCCTTCAAATGATGGGAAAATGAATGTCGAAATGACCTACGAAGGTGACCCGACATTAGCCTCTTATCTTTTAGAAAGAGCACAAAATTATATCAGCAATGAAGATGAAATGGATTTCAGTTGACAACGTCAAAAAGAGCTGTCATTGTTCAACATATGACTCTAGAGGGAATTGTAAAGCTCGCTTCGCGGTGCAATTCGATGATCGCAAAGCCATTTTGTTTTTTTGTAAATCGACATAACCTTTGGCCTTAGGCGATTTACAAAAAAACAAAATGGCACAGCGAGCGCGGATTTGCACCCGAATGGAGTTTTGCAATTTCCTCTCTAGCTTGCCGTTATAGTTTACCCACTTTTTACCAAGTAATAGTGAAATAGGCTCATGAATACATCAACAGACCGCATCAATCTTTCTAGGTTTATAGAAAACTCTCAGCTTTTTTTTACGCTCCTGTCTGTAACAATGTTAGCTCTGATTATTGGGATTTCTTTTCTAAACCCTTGTACAATAACTTCTTATTTTCCATATGTTGCACTTGTCTCTGTTTTACTTGCTGCTCGTTTTAAAACGGTTGGAATATCAGTAGCTTATGGAATGCTAGCCTTTTATCTTGTCTACTTTTACCCCTCAATTACACCTTCGGCGCGTCTTTGGGAGATGGGATTAATTTTTACGACCGCGCTCACCTCATTTATTTTTTTACTCTCCTTTGAAGAGATGGAAGCGCTCTCATCTACCCTATCAAAAAATCTTGATGAGAAAGACAAGCAACTTACGACAACAGCTGGGCAGCTAGGACAGCTTGAGCAGTCTTATAAGGAGCAGTACGCTGAGCTTGAGCAAGAGATCCAGAAGCTGAAAAATGAGGCTTCTATACGTATCCTTGAGCGACAACAAGATCAACGCACTATCGAACTTATTACATCTGAGATTGAGCTTTTGACAAATCAAAAGCAGGAGATTTTAGCTTCTGCAGCAAGAGCTTACGAGCAGGCGTCAAAAGCAGAATTGGTAGAAGTGCACCTTGAGCCACTAAGTGACAAGTCGCAAACAAGTTATCAACTTCCAGTTGATGTATCGGCAGAAACACTAGAGCTCAAGCGCAAGTTAACTAGAGTGGAAGGGCTCTATAAACAGCTTAGAACCCAATTTGATGAGAAAGCGAATGTGCTTTTAGCAACACGTAAAGAGCTTTTCAAAGTTGAAGGGCAATTAGAAGTAGATGAGCGAGAAAAATACCTTGCATCACTTGAACTTGAAGAGAGTCTTGAAAAAGATTTTGCAATCTTAGCTGAAGAAAATCAAATGCTCGAAGAAGAAATCTCAAATCTTGAAGAGATTATTTCTCAACTTACGGGCCCTATGGCCATGGATTAGAGGATAATTCACTCTCATTCCCGTAGTATGGCCACGGCTTGCCTGCTGGGTTAGAAGATAATCCTGATCCTCCATCCAGGTAGCGATCAGTATCACCAACAGCGTACTGGCTGTCATAGCGATTGCCATTATAGTTAATACCGCCTTGCCACTCATTTTGGTAAGAGTTTACCCTTGTCCATCCTCGCCCATTGATCCCACCGTGCCTTTCCCAAAGAGGTTTTTGTTCTACTCCCTCAAGAGCAACAGAGCAGGTGCACAGTAATGAAAAGAGAAGGATATAGGAGTATAAGCGCATGGTTACCTCCTTCAGATAAACTAGATATATAACCTTACTATAGCATTTTTTTGAAAAAAAATCAAGAAAAGGGGCTGAGGTCTGAGAAAAGCGTAACCGTAACCGCTCCCGTATGCGTATAGTCGATTAAATCCGGAATGATAATTTTGACCTGCGTGAAAGCCTCGTGAATGATAAATTCCTTCGTTTCTGGTGTTTTTAGACTTCTCTGCGTCCTCTGTGATTTAATGACTTACGTTTAATCAGGGGGCTTTAAAAGTGGAAGGAGCTCTAAATGCAGGCAATGCAGGTGCTGTTTTATGGTTCGCTCGTGAGGATTTCATGTCCATTCTTGGTAATCAAAATTGTGTGCTCCCATTGAGCTGAAGCTCTTTTGTCAGAAGTGCGTGCTTCCCATTGATTTGTGGAATCTACCTCAATTTCTACACCTCCTGCATTGATCATCGGTTCAATGGTAAAGGTCATTCCAGGGGCCATTGGAATGCTAACATGGTTGCGGTTGTGAGGGATTTGAGGTGGCTCATGAAAGGCCATACCTACACCATGTCCAACAAATTGATAGATCACAGAACAGCCCATTTCATCTGCGTAATTCTGAATCTCTCTGCCAATCTCAGAGATCAGTGCTCCAGGTTTACAAACTGCAATAGAGCGTTTTAAACACTCTTTTGAGACATCAACAACAAGTTGACGCTCTGGTGTCGTTTGTCCAATAATTACCATGCGGCTGCAATCCCCATAGTAGCCCTTGTAGATGGCTGAGACATCAATGTTCATGATATCGCCATGCTTCAAGGGAACATCATTTGGAATGCCATGGCAGACCATTTCATTTAAAGAAGTGCAGATGCTTTTCGGAAAAGGGGGGTGGCCATAATGGAGGGGAGCTGGTATTGCCGAGGCTTCCTGATGCAACTTGTAGACATAAGCATCAATCTCATTGGTTGTAACACTCTCTTGTGCCATTTTGCACGCTTCATCAAGAATTTTGGCTGTAAGTGTGCAAGCAGCTCTAATCCCCTCAATCTGCTGAGGCGTTTTCAAGATAATCTTATATTGTTTGGCGTATTGAATGGCTAAAGAGTCCTCTTTTATCTCTTCTTTGGGATAGTGGCAATTCTTCCACTTCGCTCCGCTTCTACACCAACAAGGATCATTTCTTCCAATCATAATTAAAAACTCACCTTACGCATTTTTTCCTTTTCACAGAGTGGCTGCGGAGACCAACCTGCCTTACGGGCCCTTAGAGTATTCCTCGACCAACTTTATAGTCGATTAAATCCGGAATGATAATTTTGACCCCCTCGCTCACTCTGTGAAGGGAAAAAATGCGTAAGGTGAGTTAAAAAGTTTAGCGCAATAGTGTACGCGATTCAAGGTTAATCCATGAGCGGGAGCACAAATGCCGCGCTCTATTTTTTTTCCAAGACCAAGCTCAACAAGAGTTCCAATAAGGTTGCGAGCCATCTTGTAGAGAAAATGGTCGGCAGTTAAAGAGATTTTGACTCGATTCTCTTCAAGATGTTCTATCTCAATAGAATAGACTGTTCGCACTGTTGATTCATACGTATTTCCCTCATGTTTGTTGCAAAAGGGTTCAAAATCGTGCTTTCCAATGAATTGCCGTGCGTGAACTTTCATTAGATTGAGATCTAATGGTTTAGGAATGTGCCAAGAAAAAAGGCGGTGTTGTGGAAGTTGAACGCTTCTATTACACAGATAGTAGACATACTCTTTTGCAATGACATCAAGGGTTGGATGAAAATTAGATGATTTTTCTTCAATAGCCAAAACAACAAGGCTGCTTGGCAATAGTGCATTAAGGCTATATGCAAGCTGTCCTAGATCGATTGTTTTCTCACTAAAAAAATTGACCACTTGACCTTTTGCATGTACCCCACGATCTGTGCGGGAAGCTGCTTGTAGCTTGACAGGATGTTGTAAAATTGTTTCAAGTGACTGTTGCAGAGTTTGTTCAATGGAAGGTCCACTACTGCATTTTTGCCAGCCATAATAAGACGTGCCATCATAAGCAAGTGTAAGCGCGATATTTATACCCAAACCGCTTGAAAAATTGGATTTGGACTGACGTGAAAGCTCCCAGGCTTGAGCGATCGTAAACGACCCCATATTTCTAATATTGGGTCGTTTACGATCGCTCAAGCCCGGGGCTTTGACGCAGTCGAAATTCCAATCTTTCAAGCGGTTTGGGTATATCATAAGGTAAAGGATGCTACAATGCCATGGCTAATCATATCTACAGAAATTAGGACTATGAGATAGCCAAAAAGACGTTCAACAGCGACGGCTCCGTTATTTCCTAAAACGCTTTTAATATAGGGTGCAAGAAGTAAGATAGGAACACTGATGAGCCATGCAATGAAAATGGCTAGTAATACAAGTAATTTGCTCACCCCACTGCCGCCATAAAGGACAATTGTTGCCAAAATGGCAGGTCCTGCAACTGCTGGAATAGCAAGAGGAACAATAAGAGGCTCTTTGGTATTTTTTTTCCCATTTATATGAGAGCTTTTAGCAAAGATCATACCGATTGCGATCATAAAAAGGATAATCC
Organism: Chlamydia trachomatis; assembly: GCA_945861315.1. Lineage (GTDB taxonomy): Bacteria > Chlamydiota > Chlamydiia > Chlamydiales > JAAKFR01 > JAJACK01. The sequence goes on along the minus strand of CAMAUB010000048.1, from coordinate 2,694 downwards.
CACCTGTGATTTCAATAGTATGGTTATCAATATTGAGTAGCTTAAAAAAAACTTCTCCGAAAAAAATAAAAAAAATCATGGCAGCAAGTGCAACTAGTAGCTCTCTTAGAATAATCTTGCGCTGAGTAACAGGATCGAAGTGTTTTAGAATACTGACGAATAAGGGAACATTGCCAAGAGGATCCATGATGATAAGGAAGAGAAAGGTCATGTGAACAATCATTGCACTAGCTCGTGGATCCCTTCTAACAACATTTGAACCGCAATAAGAGCGACTAAAAGACCCATAAGCCTTTGACAAGCATTAAGGCCCTTCTCCTTCAAACCTCTTTCTATGGGTACGGCAAAAAAGTAGATGAGGCTAGAAATTAGCCAGGCCAACGCTAGCGCTAGAAAAACTAGGAGATTGGGAAGTTTACTTTCGGTATAGATCATGATTGTAGCAAAAAGCATTGGGCTTGCCATTAAAGGTGTCGCAATTGGGACGATCAAGTGTTTTCCAGGAGTCCACTTTTCTTTAGTCTCGCTACTGCCGAATACTAACTTGATCGCAATCAAGAAGAGAATGATGCCTCCAGAGATATCCACTGTTACTTTTCCAACGCCTAGCAGTCTTAAAAAAAGCTCCCCTACAAAGAAGAAGAAGATCATCATCACAAAGGATATTACTACCTCACGGATGCAGACTATACGCCACTTTTTTCTCTCAAAGTTGTTAAGCAAAGATAGATAAGTAGGAATTAACCCAAGAGCATCCATTACCAGGAAGAAAGCAAGCGTTGTTGAAAAAAAATCATTTAACATCTATAATACCTATTATACTATCTTACGCATTTTTTTCCTTCACAGAGTGAGCGAAGGGGTCAAAATGCGAAGAGTGAGACAAAGCATAAGATGAGTAATATAATGAAAAGTATAATAAAACCCTATGAGGGTAAATTTCCAGCTATATTAATTCTTGGTCCTACTGGATCTGGCAAACGTCTTCTAGGTGCATATTTAGGGAGCTCTCCAACACAGTATTATCTATCTTCAGGAATGATATTTAGGAGTTTAGATTCAGAAACTCCTGCTGGCCAAATTTACTACTCCTATGCAAGTAAAAAAAAACTTGTTCCCAATGATGTAACTATCGAGCTTTGGAAAAATTATATTCAAGGGCTTATCTCAACAAATTCTTATCATCCAATGAAGCAAGACCTTCTGCTTGATGGGATTCCACGGACAAAAAAACAGGCTGAAATGCTTGCAGATTATATTAAAGTGCGCCATGTCATTGTTTTAGAGAGTCACGATAAAGAGATGCTTTTAAAGCGTATGCAGAAGCAGGCGCGTGAGGAAGGAATATTTGAGGAAATTTCCAGAGAACTATTTGATCATGATTTTGAGAAGCACCAGAAAAATATCATGGAATTGCTTCAGTTTTATCCAAAGCATATGATCACCTTTGTCAATGCTGATCAAAGGCCACTTGAGGTGCTACGAGATGTTCTCATTCGCTTAGCTCATATTCTTTCTTCACGTCCAAGTAGCAAAGAGTGACGTTTTTGTTTATGTCGATAAAGCGCCTTATCCGCCCTCGCTAGTAAATCTAAGATTTCAATTTCTTCTCCCTCATAATAGGTCACACCAACGCTACATGAGAGGAAGTAGGGGCGATTTTGGACCTTATTAAGAGCTTTAAGGAGTCTAAAAACGTGCTCTTTAAGCATCTTTTCTGCGCTCTTATGACAGTTAAGTGCAATAACTGCAAATTCATCTCCACCAATTCTTGCAATAATGTCATTGGAGCGAAAAGCTGTCACAAGAGAGTTGGCAACATCTATAAGAGCTAGATCTCCCGATGCGTGTCCATACGTATCATTGATTGCCTTAAAGAAATCCAGATCAAACATAAAGAGCAAAAAACCGTGATGTGTTCTCTGAGCAACCCCCATGTATTGCTGTGCAAGGGTAAAAAAACCGCGTCGATTATAAATGCCGGTCAAATCGTCTGTAAAGGACCTCTCCCGTAGGGTGTTCTTGATTCCTTCACGAGTTATCGAATAGTGAAAAATCCGAGTAAGCAGTTGAGGGGTAAGCTCTGACTCCATCAAAAAATCTTGGGCACCGCGGTTGATGGCTTGCTCAGCAAGTTCTTTATTTTGACCAATATAGAGAATAGGTGTTTTCTCATAGAGTTCCAAAAGAGCGCTGAGTGTGAGAATGCCTTCATGCAAATTTGTAATCACAAGATCAAAACGTCTTTTTTTAGCATATTTAATTGATTGAATAGAAAAGACTTTCGATCCTTTATAGTTCGATTCTTTGATCAAAAACTTAAGTAATTTAACCACTGTCTCATCAGCAATTACTAAAATAGAAAGAAAACGCTTCACAACGTTAGTATAACATATACTCATCCTAGCTCAAAATGAGAATTTGGGCTGACGTGAAAGCTCTGGCGATTGATCGATCGTAACTGACCCAATATTAGAAATATGTGGTCGATTACGATCGATCAATCGCGAGAGCTTTCACGTCAGCCCAAATTCTAATTATTCAAGCTATACTCATCCAAGCTCAAAATGAGAATTTCGGCCAGCGTGAAAGCTCTCGCGATTGAACGATCGTAAACGACCCAATATTAGAAATATGGGGTTGTTTACGATCGTTCAAGCCCGAGGCTTTGACGCGGCCCAAATTCTCATTTTG
>CAMAUB010000047.1 GCA_945861315.1 Chlamydia trachomatis | reverse complement strand
AAATTCTCTTGTTAAAATCTCCACCAAAACTGTTATTGAATCTTTCTAAGAGATCAGGTCGATTCAATTTAATATACAAATAAGGCATCCAATTATTGATAGATAAAATAGCATCACGTACATCTCTAACCATAATTAAATATTTATGTGAGCCAGAATAGATGTCATTGAGCAGTTCGTTACTAAGATGCCACCCATATTCGTTTTGGAGTTTTGCATCTAATGTTATGCCGCCAAAATTACTTTGAGAAACTTCTGGCACAGCTTCTAATAGATACAAACATTTTACCAGTAAGTGAGTCCCAGCTTTTGGTAGAGTCGCTATTCGAAAATCAGGAATTTTATCGTCTGGCAAAATCTCTTGTGTAGGGGCAGCCCACAATGAAAAAAATCCGAAAAAAAAAATAAGAATAATTATCTTTTTTTCTACCATGAAATACCAGTAGGTTAAGTGTTGTGGAAAGGTTCTTTTACTCACTTTCTTAAGTAAAAACAACAAAGATAAAAGCTGCAAAGAGCTTATAAATTCTTTGAATTTTGTAACTGGAGGAATAAGAGTTTTTTGGATCATCATACGCAATTTTCGATGAGCAGATCATTAAAAATCAAGCGCGAGGCTTTCACGCAGATCAAAATTATCATTCCGGACTTAATCGACTATAAAAAATGCCGGCGATTGGACTCGAACCAACACTCCATTGCTAGAAGTAGATTTTGAGTCTACCGCGTCTACCATTTCGCCACGCCGGCATGGAGAAGCACTCTATCAGTTACGATGATAATTTTCAACTTGCTCTTGATCAAAAACAACACGTTTTTTCAAATCTTGGTCGTAGCGCACCTGAATACTGATGTAGGGGTAGGGGTGTGTGTTGTCTAAATCGCGCCCCTCACCAGGTAGGTAGAGTTTGATGAAAATCTCTTTATTGAACCACGCAGGTGTTGAAATATCGAGCTTGTCACTATTAAAGCGCTCAAAGGGTTCTCCTTTGTAGTACTCTTGGAGGAGCTCAATAATTTTGTTTGGATCGTATCCCTTTAAGTAGAAATCAACCTCTGCTGCGAGCATATGTTTGGAACTCCAGTTATAGGAAGAGGGGTCTGCTAGGGTATTGTAGCTGCGGCAGCGGTGGCCGCAGGTGATAATAACCTTTTTCTTGGTTTTTTCTTGAACGAAGTTAAGTAGGTCTAGAAGGCATGGGTAGACAAACTCTTTTCCGTCTCGCAAAGGTAGGCTGTGGGAGCCGCAATTGCAGCGGAAAAAATCTTTAGTAACATGGGGGTGGCCACCAATGCTATGTTTCTCCCAAGGGTAGGCTTCCGTCTCACAGAGATAGGGAGCAGCAGGTGTGTAGAAGTACTCACCCTGATTGCGGAAAATGTATTCTGCAGTGAGAGATTTTTTTTTGGAGGGGGCGCATCCTGTTAAAAAAATCAAGATTAGACTATAATAGATTGCATGGATTGGATTCATCACTATCAACTTTTCCTTTTTGACTTTGACGGTCTATTAGCAGACACAGAAAAGCTCCATTTTTTAGCTTATAAGTACACATGTACCAATCGCGGGTTGACCCTTAATTGGAATGAACGTCAATATGCCCAATTGGCAACTTTTTGTGCTAATGGATTGAAGCGAGAGTTGACAAGTCGCTATCCAGAGCTTCTTAAAAAGTGGGATGAGTTCTATTTAGAGAAGAAAAACACCTATGCAAAAATTTTGCTTGAGCAGGGAACGGAGCTGATGCCAGGGGTTGCAGATCTTTTGGAAGCTCTTGCAGATGCAGATATTCCCCGTTGTGTCGTGACTCACTCTCCTAAAGATCATATGAAGCTTATTCGTAAGCAGCATCCCATTTTGGAAACAATTCCCAATTGGATCACGCGGGAGGATTATTCAAAGCCGAAGCCAGATCCTGAGTGTTATCAGCTAGCAATAGCACGTTTTGCCAAACCAGGGGATAAGGTTGTGGGATTTGAAGACTCTCCAAGAGGATTGAAAGCATTGACAGGAACAAGTGCCAAGGCCTTTTTAGTCACAACGTTAGTGGAAAAGCCAGAGTTGGAAAAGCTTTCAACTGAGATGAAATTTGAGCACACTCCAACTTTTCTTCAACTTTGTAGCGAACGTGCATAAGAAAAAGGCCTGAGGCAGGAGCTGCCATTCCAATTTTGCGCCGATCTTTAGCGGCAAAGAGTTTGGGAATTTCATCCATTAAAAGGCGTCCTCTTGCAATATCAAACAAAACGCCAGTAATATTGCGCACCATCTTGTAGAGAAATCCACTTCCTTCAAATTCAAGACGAAAACCTCCCTCTTGCTCAATGTAATCTAAACGGATGAGATGGCGCACTGATGTGTGGGTGTTGCTTCCTATGTTTGCAAATGTTGTAAAATCATGCTCTCCTAAAAAAAGCTTGGTCGCTTCTTTTAGAAGTGGTAGATCAAGTGATCGATGATAGTGAGTGCGATAGCGACGTACAAAGGGATCAATGATAGCCTCACGACAAACATGGTAGTGGTAGATCTTTGAGTATGCCGAATGTTGTGCATGGAAGGTGTTTGGAACTTCTTCAATTTCTTTAATTCGAATGTCTTTTGGGATCATTCCATTGAGTGCAGGTAGAAATCGATAGGGGTCAACTCTTTTCGGACTTTCAAAATGTGCAACTTGTCCAACAGCATGCACTCCTGCATCTGTTCGACCCGATCCTATGAGGCGGATGGGCACTTTAAAAAAAATGTAAAGCGCTTTTTCAATCTCTTCTTGGATGGAGGGAGCATTTAGCTGAACTTGCCAACCGCTGTACGAGGTGCCATCGTAACTAATGAGAAGTTTATATTTTTGCAAAGTGCTCGGCAATGATCAAGTCCTCGGGAGTTGTAATTTTAAGATTGTTATAAGCTCCCTCCACTAAAGTGACGGGGTGGTTGATGAGTTCAGCCAAAGAGACATCGTCAGTGACAGTCACGTCATGTTCATTAGCATAGGCGAAGCCTTTTAAGAGCACTTCTTTGGCAAGAAATTGGGGGGTTTGCCCCTCCCACGCTTGCCCTCGATTGAGGGTTTGTTTGACTAGCTTCTTGTCACCACAAAGCTTTACAGTCCATTTCATTGGCATACCAAGTGTTGCAGCACCTGTTTTTTTGCCCTCTTTGAACAACCTTTTAAGCATAGAGGGGGTAATGAAGGGGCGCACTGAATCATGGACGCAGATCCAATCACATGTTGCACTATTAAGACCATTAAAAAGGGAGTCTTGTCTTCGTTTACCCGGTAGGGCGAATTTAACTGGATATCCAGAAAAATGGCTTCGAAAAGCTGGGTTGCACACCACAATAACCTCTGCCACATCAGGGTAGGCTAGAAAGACATCTAAGCTATGATGTGCGATCTGTTTCCCATTGAGGCGCATAAATTGTTTGGGCAATTGACTTTTCATACGAGAGCCACTGCCGCCAGCTAGAAGAATGACGCTAATACTCATATACTTCCTTTGATAATAACAATTTCAGGAAAAGAACAAAACCTAAATGGTTTGGGCGCTCCTACCCCATGGGTAATATAGTGCTTTTTTCCTTCCCGTTGATGGAGTCCTCGCGTATATGTTTGGAATTCTAGACGCACCAATTTTTTGGAGAGATAGGGTAAAAATGGGAGATGAATCTGCTCTCCATGCGTATGACCAGATAAGATCCACTCTCCTGGATAAGAGGCTAATTTAGAGAAAGTGTCTGGGTTGTGGCTCATGACAATTCCTGGATAGCGCTTATCATAGCCGGCAAATGCCGTTTTTGGACGGCAGCGATCGACAGAGTATTCTCCAAGTCCTGTGATATTCAATCCTGCAGGGAGTGTGACTGTGGCATTTTCAAGCAAAGTAAATGGAGTTTGAGCGAGCAGCTTAAGTAAATTTGGGTGAGGAAGAAGAGAGCGAGCTTGATCAGAAACACTATAGGTAATTTTTTCAGTGCGCATTAACGCCTTAAATCCGCGTATCATTGCCATTGTAGGTTTTGGGCGCTTCATCAAATCAAAAACTCCTTGTGGATTCATGCTGACATACGAGCTATAGTCGTGGTTGCCTAAAACACAGTAGCTACCTTGAGGAGCGTGGAGGCGATTCAAAAAATTTTTAAGGCGATTTTCATCTTCAAAATGGGAGTGACAAAGAAAATCACCTGTGAACAAAATCACATCGGGCTTTTGACGCAGTAGGCGGCGAACAATTTTGTCCAAAAATTTTTGAGAGGTCTTTTTATTGAAATGGAGATCTGAAATCTGAGCTATGGTAAAGCCCTCAAGATGCCTATGAGCAGCATCAAGAGACCAGTTTAGCTTCGTGGTTTTAAGGATATAAGGCTCAATAAAACGAGGCCAAATACCAACAATAGAACAAACACCAACTAGATCAGTGAAAAAAGACATGTACCCATATTAGTTCAAGAACGGAGATTTGGGCAACGCGAAAGCCGCTGGCTTGAACTGAAAACTGAGTTTCGGGTTTATCTCGCAGATCTTCAGGGGAGATTTCTCGATCTTTTTGCGCTTTTTCCCTCGGAAAGGGTACAAGACCCTTCCCTTCGGAAAAAATCCCAAAAATTTTCGAGAAATCTCCCCTGAAGATCTGCGAGATAAACCCGAAACTCAGTTAATATGAGTGTTGTGTTCTTACGACAAGTGTTTTGAAACTTTCTTTGTCATTTGGAACATGTCAATCGCATTTTTTGATCCAAAGACTTTTGCAAGTTTCGCATCAGGAATAATGTTACGCTTGTTTTTCTCATCTTGGCATTTATTTTTTTTGATGTAGACCCATAGCTTTTTGATCACTTCTGTACGAGGCATAGGACCTGGTCCAACCACTTCTTCAAGTACTTCACTAACCTCAACAGGCTGCATAAATGCACTGTTCTTCTTTTTTACTGGCATGTTCCTCTCCTCTAGTTAAGGAATCTTTGATCAAAACCAACGCCGTTATTTTCGTCATTGGCACAAAAACGTTTACTCTAACATTCCAATTCTTTTATCGTGCTTTCTTGTTTCTAGTCAAAAGAATTTGGGACACTCTCTAGGTAGTAATTTTTTAAACATCTTATTATGAATAAATTGAATAAAAAGAATTTTTCTCTCCTCTCGCAGAAATTAAGGCGTTGCCAGAGTGACGAGGAGAAAAAAAATCTTCTTAGAGCAGAATCTAGAGCGAAAGTATTGATTGAAGATATTAAGTGGTGCACCTATCAAGAGAGTCTTGTTGCCCTTTGTTTGATGGCAATTGGGCAAGAGCATCTTTTACCCGTCGATGAAGAAGCATTTTTGGCTATTGAGAGTTATTACGCTCCTATTGGAGGACTTGTAGGATATCATTGTAAAGTGCTCTCTTTATTGCAGGAAAAAAAGGTAAACCGCTACAAACAGATTGAAAAAGCGGCTGGTCCCGATCTTCGAGAAGAGTCATTTGTTTTGGATGGGATTGCAGCAATTGAGAAAATGGGGGAGATCTATCCTATTGGAGGTTTGGGTTCGCGCTTGGATTTTCGCGCAGAAGATGGAACGCCCTTGCCAGTAGCCCTTCTCCCTTTTGGGGGTCGAACGCTCCTAGAGGGATTGATTCGAGATGTACAAGGGCGCGAAGAGCTTTTTTTCAAGCTCACAGGCAGACGTATAACCATCCCCATAGGTTTGATGACGTCAAGTGAGAACAAAAAGCATGTAGAGCACCTATGTGAAGCAAAAAATTGGTTTGGAAGAGGGAAAGAGAACTTTTTCCTTTTTGCTCAGCTTTCAGTTCCGGTGATTACCGATCAAGGGGAGTGGACAGCGCAGATGGAACCAAATGGGCATGGAGCTCTTTGGCATACAGCACAGAGTTTAGGTCTTTTTGATTGGTTCAAACAAAAAGGAGTTGTCCATCTGCTCATTCGGCAGATCAACAATCCAATTGGTGGAGTTGATGCATCTCTTCTCTCGTTCGTTGGATATGGGGTGTTAAGGAAGAAAATTTTTGGGTTTGCAACATGTGAACGACTCAAAGATGCAGCGGAAGGGGTGCTTGTCTTAATTGACAAGAAGCGCATTTCAAACATCGAGTATACAGATGTTGCCGCAGGCGCTCTCTCTGCTCATTTTCCAGCAAATACAAATATTTTGTATGCGAATCTCGAAAAAATCCTTCCTATTGTCAATAAGCACCCCTTGCAGGGATTGATGATCAATATGAAACGAGACAATCGAGGGAGGCTTGAGTCAATGATGCAGAGCATAAGTGATGTGATTGATGCCAAGCAGACCTATCTCACCTACAACTGCCGTCTTCGAACGATCTCTTCGGCAAAAAGGAAATTTCAAGGCGAACTCTTAGAAACTCCCGAAGGTGCTTTCTTCGATCAGATGTGCAATGCACACGATCTGCTTGAGCAGTGTGGAATCTTAGTGCCAAAGCGTGCAGATGAACTCACTTTTCTAGCAAAAGGACCAACGGTGCTCTTCACGTACGCCCCCTCTCTTGGTCCACTTTATGAAATCATCAAACAAAAAATTTCAGGCGGCTCAGTTGCAGCAGGATCAGAGCTTAGTTGTGAAATTTCAGATCTCATTCTTAATGAGTTACATCTTGATGGAAGTCTCTTGATAGAGGGAGGAAGATGCCAGCTCAAAGGTGTTACCGTTAAAAATCAAGGAAAGAGCTCTTGCTCATGGGATGGCGCAGTTGAGCGAAAAGAGGCGTTGATCATTCGCGCCTGCGGAGAATTTTACGCTGAGAACATAATTATTGAGGGAAATCAACTTTTTGAAGTGCCACAAGGGGAGCGATGGACACTCACAACAGGTGGCTTGAAAAAAGAGAAAATTGCCCATCCAACGTGGTCAACAAGAGTTCGCCTAATTAGGGAAACACTTGTTGTAGACTTTCTGAATGAGAAAACAGAGTCCAACACATAAAAGCACGGTAGCTCCCATGCCGATATAAATGTATGGCTTATGTGTCCAAGGACTTAAAAAAATAGGCATGATAAATGCAGACATGGAAACACTCTAGCAGATCTCATCAAAATCTCCAACATTGGAATTAATCAAGGCTTACATTAGAATCTGCTACTATGAAAGAAGAAAATGAAGAGCGGCTCAAAAGTGTTGGGGAGAGAATCCTACACATGTGGAGGTATCTTTGACCTCGAAGCAAAAAATAAACAAGTCTTAGAGCTTGAAAAGCAGATGGAAGCTTCTGACTTTTGGGAAGATAATTCCAAGGCAAAAGCGCTCATTGGTCAGTGTAACTCGCTAAAAGTTTGGACAGAGCCCTACGCTGTTATTAAAAAAAGATTCGACGATGTCCAAGAGCTATTTCCTGAAGCTGATGCAGATGAAGAGCTTGTTGCTGATCTTGAGAAGGAGCTTGCAACAATTGACAAAGAACTTGCAGAGCTTGAGATGCGCCGGATGCTCTCAGGAGAGCTTGATAATAGCAATTGCTATCTATCTATCAACTCAGGAGCTGGTGGAACAGAGGCGTGTGATTGGGCGTTGATGCTCTCTCGTATGTATCAACGCTGGGCTGAGAGGCGTCGCTTTAAAGTTGAGGTCGTTGATTGTGTTGATGGTGACGTTGCTGGGATTAAGAGCATGACTGTAAAGCTATCTGGTCCATTTGCTTTTGGCTATGCTAAAGCGGAGAGGGGAGTGCATCGCTTAGTTCGCATTTCACCATTTGATAGTGGAGCTAGGCGCCATACCAGTTTTGCATCAGTCGATGTGATTCCTGAGATCTCTGATGAGATTGAAGTTAATCTGAACCCTGCCGATATTCGCGTGGACACCTTTCGCTCTTCAGGAGCAGGAGGGCAGCATGTCAATACAACTGACTCAGCTGTACGCATGACTCACATGCCAACTGGTGTGGTTGTGAGCTGCCAAAAAGAGCGAAGCCAGATCCAAAACCGAGAGACATGCCTTAAAATGTTGCGCTCAAAAATTTACGAGATAGAGCTTGAACAACGCCGCTCCAATTTAGAGAAGATGGGCGGAGAAAAAAAAGAGATTGCATGGGGTTCACAAATTCGAAATTATGTTTTTCAACCCTACACGCTTGTCAAGGACACGCGCTCGGGACATGAAGCGGGGAATATCGTAGCCATGATGGATGGTGAGCTTTTAGATGAATTTATTATTGCCTATTTAAAGGAAGTTGGAACATGACACACTTACCAAATATTGAAGGATTAGAGATGCGCTACACTATAGCCGATGATGCCGACCCTCTCAAAGATTGGCTACTTGAACCAGGCATTTTACGCGGTTTTCCAATGGTTGATCGTCTAGAGGTGGAAGACTCGGTTAAGCACTGGATCTCTTTTGCCCGCTACAAAAGCAGCCTTACAGCGACTATCAATGGAAAACCTTGCGCGCTTGGCACTCTTTGTTTAATGCCTTATCGTAAACTTGCACACCAATGTCTTTTATCAATTATCGTCTCAGGGGAGATGCGTGGAAAAGGGGTTGGTACGATCATGATGAACAACCTGCTCCACCTTGGAAAAAACTACTTTGGAATGGAAGTAATCTATCTTGAGGTGTATGAAGGAAATCCAGCGATTTCACTCTACCGTCGATTTGGTTTCAAGGAAATTGGAAATCAGAGACATTTTATGAAGGAAGATGGACAATATGTCGGCAAAATCATCATGGAACGTTTCCTCTGAGCAACTTCAACAGAAGCTAGCTTGCCATCTCAAATTCAAACTTGATCTTGTCATTAATGAAAATCGAACCATCATGCTCAATATGCTTGGATTTAGGCGTCTATCTATCCATCGCATGTTTTTAGATGCGCCTGATGATGTGATCTTAGCAATTGCCGCTTATGTGCGTGGAAGAGAGAAAAAACAGACTAAGCTCATTTTACGCACCTACATCCAAAGCAAACTTGAAGGGCTTGATTACTCAGATCGAATTGACAAGAAAAAATTGCACATGGCTGGAAAGGTGTACGACCTTCAAACAATTTATAAAGAGCACAATGAGACTTACTTTGGTGGGGAGCTTGATTTGGGGATCACCTGGTTTGGTAGAGAAGAGCGTCGCCGGCGGCAGCGGGTTACTTTCGGCCAGTATCACGACTCTTTGAAGTTGATCAAAATCCACCGAATGCTCGATGATACCTTCTTTCCTTCCTATTTCGTC
>CAMAUB010000046.1 GCA_945861315.1 Chlamydia trachomatis | reverse complement strand
ACTTTTTCCAAGAAGTTAGAGGTTTTTTTAAAGACGATATACCGAGAATGGCCAGTACGTGGGGTTCTCGGATTAACGATAAGTTTGAGACTATAAAGCTTAACCCTATCAAGCTTGCTGTCTAACTTTCAACTGGCAGTACTATATACTTACTCAAAATCAAAACAAGAACTATTAAGTGCATTCAATACAAATACTTACAAGAACTGCAAATTTTCCCCATATCAAATTTATTGATTTTCATCTCTTCTGGGCTTATCTTCTCGATTCACTTACTTGTTATACTACAGGGAGCACCTATGTTAAATCAATTAAGCATTAAAATCTACGCGGATGGAGCCAACCTGCAAGAAATGAGCCAACTATGTCGTTCACCTTGGATTAAAGGCTTTACGACTAACCCTACATTAATGCGCAACGCCAAAGTGATAGATTACGTTGCTTTTGCTCATGCTGCCATTGCACTTGTCGGTAATAGTCCCATTTCATTTGAAGTCTTCGCAGATACATTTGATGAAATCATCGAACAAGCTCTAGAAATTGCTTCTTGGGACACGAAAGTTTATGTAAAAGTCCCAGTCACAAATACACTAGGAGAAAGCACTTGTTCTGCCCTCAAATTTCTAGCAAAGAATAATGTAAAGCTCAATGTCACAGCTGTCTTTACTCCAAAGCAGGTAGAAGAGATAGTCAACCACCTGGATGACACTCCTGCGATTATCTCTATTTTTGCGGGCAGAGTTGCTGACACTGGTAGAGACCCGAAACAAACCATTACCCAAGCTCTCGAAATTACCAAAAAATTTCCAAATATCGAAATACTTTGGGCCAGTTGTCGAGAAATCTACAATATTATTGAAGCTGATCAAGTAGGCTGTGATATCATCACTGTGCCTAATAACTTTCTAAAAAAGTTAGATCTGCTTGGAAAAGATTTAACCGAGTTTTCCCTTGAAACTGTCAATATGCTAACAAAAGATGCACTGGCAGCAGGCTATAACATACCAATAAAAGAGGTCGTATGAAAAAAGTACTTATCACCGGAGGTGCTGGCTATGTTGGTACCGTATTAACTAACCAACTTCTTGAAAAAGGTTATGATGTCATTGTCTACGACACCATGTACTACAGCTGTTATCTCAAACCCCATCCACGTCTCACAATTTATGAAGCCGATGTGCGTGATATCGTCTCATTTAAAAAAGCTCTGAAAGGTGTAGATAGCGTTATCCATCTCGCATGTATTTCTAATGATCCAAGTTTCCATCTTGATGAAAAGCTCTGTACCACAATTAATTATGATTCTTTCGAGCCCCTTGTTGTTGCCGCTAAACAAGCTGGTGTGAAGCGCTTTATTAATGCCTCTTCTAGCTCCGTATACGGTGTCTCTTCTGAACCTAATGTCACTGAAGAACACCCTCTTCTCCCTCTCACACTCTATAATAAGTATAAAGGGATGTGTGAGCCCTTAATGTTTAAACACCAATCATCTAATTTTGTATGCGTAAACATAAGACCAGCAACAATTTGCGGTTACAGCCCTCGTATGCGTCTTGATCTTTCAGTGAATATCTTAACAAATCATGCCGTCAATCTAGATAAGATCACCGTGTTTGGTGGAGAACAACTGCGACCAAATTTACACATCGACGATATGTGTGACTTATATGAATCATTGCTCGAACTACCCGATGAGAAGATTGCAGGAGAAACATTTAACTTTGGTCACCAAAACCATGCGATGTCCGATATTGCCCAAATTGTTAAAAAAGTTGTTCTCAATGAATTTCCCGAAAAAAAGGATATCAAGGTTGAACGGCAAGAATCAGATGACAAACGCTCTTATCACATTTGTTCTGCTAAGATCAAAAATAAATTAGGCATTGCACCAAAGCGCACGGTCGAAGACGCTGTAAGAGATCTTTGCAAGGCATTCAAAAAACGAAAACTTGCGAACACCCTCTCCGATATTAGCTATTCAAATGTAAAAACATTGATGGAAAAGGGGATCAGATAATGCGACAATTGCCTATCGCTGTTGTAACAGGTGGCGCCGGATTCATCGGTAGTCATATGGTCGATCTTTTGCTTGAACGTGGCTATCGCGTACATGTCATCGACTCCATGCTATCGGGTCGCCAAAGTAATCTAGCCCACCATGCAGATGATCCTCGTTTGATCGTTGAAGAGGGGGACATACGCGACTTACAAAACAATTCTCTACTTTTCAAACATGCAAAATACGTTTTTCATTTTGCAGGGATTGGTGATATTGTTCCTTCTATTGAGCACCCCTCTGATTATATGGAGGTCAATGTTCAAGGTACTGTCAAAGTATTAGAAGCTGCACGCTATAACACAATCGATAGACTTGTTTATGCTGCCTCTTCTTCTTGCTATGGTCTAGCACAAACACCGACAGATGAATGTGCTCCTATCAACTTGCAGTATCCTTACGCGCTAAGCAAATATTTAGGTGAACTAAGTTGTTTTCATTGGCATAAAGTCTATGGACTACCCGTCAACTCTATTCGTATTTTTAATGCCTACGGAACACGCTCTAGAACATCAGGCGCCTATGGTGCAGTCATTGGTGTATTCCTAAAACAGAAACTAGAAGGGCAGCCATTCACCGTTGTGGGAGATGGAACGCAAAGACGTGATTTTGTCTACGCATCTGATGTGGCCCTCGCTTTTTATCTAGCTGCAACGACTCCCTATTCTGGAGAATGTTACAATTTAGGAGCGGGGAATCCTCAATCCATCAATCATTTAGTCGATTTGCTCAAAGGAGACGTTGTTTATATTCCTAAAAGACCAGGTGAGCCTGATGTCACATGGGCCAATATCTCAAAAATTCGTTCCAAATTAGGATGGCAACCAACGATTTCATTTGAGATGGGCATTAAGAAAATTTTGGAGCAAATTGATTATTGGAGAGCAGCCCCCTTATGGAATCCACAGTCCATTGCCGAATCGACAAAAACATGGTTTGAACATTTGGAGAAATCAGATGCTAGAAGAAGCTAAAGAATTTTATTCAAAAAAAATCAGAACAATTGATGAGCTGCAAGTACTCTTAACTCACAAGCAACGCAATAAAAGAATTGTTATGTGCCATGGAGTGTTTGATATTGTTCACCCGGGCCATGTACGCCATATGATTTTCGCCAAATCCAAAGGCGATCTTCTAATCGTCAGTTTGACAGCAGATAAACATATTAAAAAGGGTGCCACTCGCCCCCATGTCCCCGAGCAATTGCGAGCTATTAATCTTGCAGCCTTTGAGATGGTTGATTATGTGCTCATCGATCAAAATGCTGAACCCTATGAGAACATTAAAAAAATTAAGCCAAACTACTTTGCTAAGGGATACGAATATGTAGCGAACAATCCTAAAACGATTGAAGAGAAGCAAATTGTAGAGAGCTATGGTGGAGAGATGCTCTTTACCCCCGGTGATATTGTTTACTCCTCTTCAAAATGGATTGAGCTCTCTGCTCCAAAAATCGGTGATGAAAAGCTCATGTTGTTGATGGAAAATGAAAATATCTCCTTTGACGCTATCCACGATGCGATTTGTTCTCTTTCAGGATTTAAACTCCATGTAGTTGGGGATTCGATTGTCGATAGCTATACTCAGTGCAGTATGATCGGTGGCATGACCAAAACTCCGACGATGAGTGTGCGTTATGAACGCCGTTTGGATTACATTGGAGGTGCTGCTATCGTTGCCAAACATTTAAAAGCAGCGGGTGCTGAGGTTGTTTTTTCGACAGTTCTTGGAGATGATCCTTTTCAAGAACTGGTCTTAGAAGACTTAAGAAAAGCTCAAGTTGAGTGCATTCCTTATTTTGATGCAACAAGGCCAACGACCCAAAAAAATGCGATTGTCGTCGGTGATTATCGTCTTCTAAAAATTGACACTGTGGATAATCGCCCCATTTCTGACAAAGCACTTGACATGCTTATAAAAGGTATTGCAACGACAAAAGCTGACGGTATCGTTTTTAGTGACTTTAGACACGGAATTTTTAACCCCACCTCAATTCCTAAATTAATCGATGCAATCCCACAAGGCATGTTTAGAGTGGCCGATAGCCAAGTGGCAAGCCGTTGGGGCAATATCTTAGATTTTCCAGGATTTGACCTTATAACACCAAATGAGCGTGAAGCTCGCTTTTCATTAGGTGATCAAGATTCCATTGTGCGCCACTTAGGAGAGACATTGTTTAATCAATCGCAAGCAAAAAACCTATTTTTAAAATTGGGAGATCGAGGAGTTCTTGTCTTCCGAAAAGGACTCGAACACGATTCATTTTTTATCGACAGTTTTACCGATCAAGCAATCGATCCCGTGGGAGCTGGTGATGCAATGCTTGCTTACGCCACACTTGCTTTTTTACGAACAAAGCATGTTGCAATGGCAGCTATTATCGGTAGTTTAGCCGCTGCACTTGAATGTGAACGTGAAGGTAATATTCCCATTACTCCTAAAGAAATCCTTGATCGATTAGATAGTGTTAAAAAACGTACGAACTATGCAACCATTTAGAGTGATTGTTGTCGGATTTGGTATCCAAGGGAAAAAACGAAAAACCATTGCTGGTGATGATTGTGTGGCTATCGTAGATCCCTTTTACCCAGATGCCGATTTTCAAGATGTCAAAGAAGTGCCACTAGATAGCTACGATGCCGCTCTTATTTGCACCCCTGATGGTGTAAAAACTGAACTACTGACCTACTTACTCAGCTCGAAAAAACATGTCCTAGTTGAAAAACCCCTATTGTCTGACGCTCTTGGACACTTGTCCCATCTTGCCGATGAAAATAGTGTCACGTGCTATACGGCCTACAATCATCGTTTCGAACCTCATTTTGTTAATTTGAAACAAGTGATCCAATCTGGTGAGCTTGGCAAAATTTATCATTGTCGTCTTTTCTATGGCAATGGAACTGCTCGTGATGTGAGAAATTCTCCCTGGCGCGATCAAGGAACGGGAGTGCTCGTCGACCTCGGATCCCACCTTCTTGATACCTTACTCTTTTGGTTTGGTCATCAGACGTTTGATTTTCGATTGACTAAATGTCATACCTTTGAAAACAAAAGTCCCGACCATATGTTAATGTGCACTGATACTCCTTTTTCCATTGATATGGAAATTTCTCTGATGAGCTGGCGCAATCATTTTACATGTGATCTCATTGGCAGTGAGGGCTCAGCTCACATAGAATCTCTTTGTAAATGGGGGCCTAGCACACTCACAATCCGTAAGCGGAAACTACCCAGTGGCCGTCCCGATGAACGAGCTCAAACACTTATCAATCCAGATCCAACGTGGGCACTTGAATATACCCATTTTCAAAAGCTTTGTAAAACTGGCACATCTAATATAGAAAATGATAAGATCATTCACCGAATATTGAACCATCTATCCACTGAAGTTTGCGTATGAAAGTTACATTTGTTGGTATGACTCACCTAGGCCTTGTTTCAGCGGTTGGTGCTGCTGCAAAAGGGCACCATGTCTTGTGCTATGATTGCAATCCGCAATTGATTGCTCAACTATCACAAGGTACTATCCCTTTTGTTGAACCTCATCTCCAAGAATCACTCATTCAACATAGGACAAAAATAACATTTAGTTGTGATGTTCAAGATCTATCTAAGGAACAACTCATCTATATTGCACCCGATATTCCAACCAACGATTGCGGTGAGAGTGATCTCTTTTCAATTCAATCTCTTCTTGAGACTATACTACCCCACTTATATTCTCAGGCAATTGTTGTCATCCACAGCCAAGTCTCACCCGGTTTTTGTCGCAACATCTCATGGCCCCACCTCTACTACCATGTTGAGACACTCATTTTTGGCCAAGCCCTCAATCGCGCTACCCAGCCAGAGCGATTCATTATTGGATCAAAAGATCCACAAAAACCCCTTCCCAAGTTGTTTTCAAACTATCTAGAAAGCTATGCATGCCCAATTTTAGTTATGAACTATGAAAGTGCCGAATTGACAAAAATCTCGATCAATCTCTTCTTGATTGCTTCTGTTTCAACAACGAATACGATAGCAGGATTGTGTGAAAAAATTGGGGCAAAATGGGATGAGATCGCAGGTGCATTAAAACTAGACAAACGCATAGGCAAAGACGCTTATCTAGCTCCAGGTCTTGGTATTGCAGGAGGCAATCTAGAACGGGATATGGCAACCTTCTGCCGCCTTGCTGATCAACACGGGGCCGACTGTTCTTTAATACGCAATTGGCAACACTTATCTAAACAGGCAGCCTTGTGGACATTGAAAAAATTACATGCAAAACATGTCCTTAACTCACCCGATGCAAAAATTGCCATTCTTGGCCTTGCCTACAAAAAAGATACATCCTCCATCAAGAATTCCCCCTCCATTGCACTGTTAAAATATCTACGAAACTATCAAGTCAGAGCATACGATCCCTCTGTTAAAACTACTTCTGAAAAACATGTTAAACTCATGCACTCTTCTTATGAGGCAATGGATGGTGCTGACGTACTTATCGTGATGACTCCCTGGGACGAATTTAAAACGCTAACACCCTCTGAAACTTCATCACGCATGAGAGGAAAAACGATCATCGATCCCTACGGTGTGCTACCAAAAGCATTCGATACATTAAATTACGTAAAATTAGGTGAATAATATGTCAAAAGTAAAAGCTCTCTTAAGCAAACCGCATACTCCCAAACGGGTCGTACTCTTAGGTGGAGGAGGATTTATTGGTAGAGGACTTTCAGCCCTATTTGATAAGAAAAACATCCCCTATCTCACAATCAGCCACCAAGAATTGGATTTAACTAAACCTGAAAGCAGTCGAGCCTTATCAGCGCGTCTACAACCGGAAGATGTTGTTGTTATCCTCTCTGCATTAACACCTCGCTATGGTCGAGGTATTGATGTCTTTGTGAAAAATATTTGCATCGCACAAACCATCTGCAATGCGCTGCAAGAGGTCAAGGCGAGTCACGTTGTCTATCTCAGCTCAGATGCCGTCTACCCTTTTGAAGGAGCCCTGATCAATGAAGAGAGTGCAGCCGTGCCCCTTGATCTTTATGGCGCCATGCATCGTTCAAGAGAAATCATGTTTCAAGCAGCAGCTCATGCCCCTTTGATTTCTCTGCGTTCAACCCTAGTTTATGGTAAGGGAGATCCGCATAATTCATATGGACCCAATCGCATGCGTCGCAGTAGCCGCGAGCAAAAAAAAATCATGCTCTTTGGCAAAGGAGAAGAGGTGCGCGATCACATTTTTATCGATGATCTCACAAACTTGATCTTGCAAGTTATTCTCTACCGCTGCGAGGGTGTCCTAAACTTAGCGACAGGATCATCTATTTCCTACTGGGATTTAGCTCATAAAATCGCTCATCTATTTGATGAAGAAATTGTGATAGAAACGTCGCAGCGTCATAATCCCATTACGTATCGTCATTATGATGTAACTGCAATCTATGAGCTCTTTCCGTTTTTTCAGTTTACACCATTAGACGATGCTCTCATTATGATTGATGCAAAAGAGTCAAAGTATCAATTGGCCGAAACCTAAAAGTGTATGAATGAATTTCTGAGAAAACAAGTACACTACTTAAGAGATCTTCTAAGAGCTTTTCGTTATCAGTTGAGTGGTTATGGTTTATTCCAAAACATCACTGCCCTTTTACAAGAAAAAACAGTAGAAGAGGCATTGCACTATCTTAAAAAAAAATATTGGTTTCATAAACCACCTAATGCTAGATGTCTCATAGAGGTTTATCAATACATCAATAGAAAAATTCAAATCTCATCTACAGATAATCAAAAGAAAAAATTCATCATACACATTCCTTGTTGGGGAGAGGCTTATGCTGAGAAATGCTTAAATTTTTTGATACCCTCACTGCTCGCAAAAAATAATTTACCTAGAATTTCTAACGAATATGATCTGCAAATTATTTTACACTGTGAAAAAACTTTCAAAGAAAAATTAGAAAGTCATGAAATATGTGCAGAATTATCAAAATATGGTCAGATTATATATCTTATTATTCCTAATGCGGCAATAACAGCTTACAATCACTCTTTAACTGATAAAAAACAAAAATATCTACAAGAAAATAGTCAACTAAGATATTTGATACTGGGAGCATTACAACATCATGTTTTTGAATATGCTCTTGAATGTAAGTGTTGTATTTCTTTTCTACAACCAGATCTTGTTTTTTCTGATTCCTTTTATAAATTTGTATTGGAACAAAGAAATAAACATGTTCTATTTTTATCCACGACATTATGCGTTAATGCGAATGTTATAAAAAAACAAATGTTCCAATTTTACAATAACAAAGCACTTGAAATACCTTCTGTCTCACTGAATCAATTAATGATCGATAATATCCACTTAGCCTCCCAGCAGAGGATAGTTTCTGAAAAGACTGTAGATTTTCAGGTTACGGCACAACTGATTTTTGCCACTAAAAAAGGTTATATTATACGTGCTCTTCATTATCACCCTATTATGATTGATTGTGAATTTTTGACACACTCTTACAAAACAACTTATCTTCCAATAGATGGTATCTGTGAAAACCTCATCGATCTAGAACGCTCCATTGAGGAACAAGTCTATATTTTTGATAATTCATCTACCGCATCTTGGATAGAATTAAGTGATCCAGGATTTAGATGTATGAATAAGAACCGCAAGTTAACTATACCTGAAATTAAGAATTTAATTATCAATGAATGGAATGGAAAACCTCAATTTTTCCGTGGATCTCTAAGAAAACTGTTATTTGCAAATAGATTTCTTGTTGCAGGTACTGCCGCATCTAATTTAATGGAGAATGATATCGAATTTTGTAAAATATTAAATAAGAATATCAAACTTAATCCTGTTAGCACACAATAAAAAAATCTTATAGTCGATTAAATTTACATTGATAAAATTGCAGCATCTAAAGCATCTGTAAATTTTGAAAATTTCGGCAAGAGTTCTCTGACTTTGGCTTTTATATACTCATTACAGCTGAATCTGAGAATTTTTAAGTAGCAGCGAATCTGATTGTATTGAGTTGAATACGCTGAAAATTATCTGTAATTCTAGATGTTAATTCTTTTTTGATTTTCGGTATTTCTTCAAAAAAGAATCCTCTTATCTC
>CAMAUB010000045.1 GCA_945861315.1 Chlamydia trachomatis | reverse complement strand
AAAGAGATCAGGGGGTTCTTTTTTGAAGAGATACCAAAAATAAAAAATGAATTAGCATCGAGAATTACTGACAATTTCCAACGTATTCGGCTCAATACGATTAAATTTGCTGCTGTTTAAATTCTCAGATTCAGCTTGGATGAGTATAGATTGTCAAAGCGATCATCGATTGCTAAAGTTGTCATATTTGTATAAGTTGTATTACATGCACCAACTGAAAGTCAATGAACTTAGTAAAAAGCTATCTAAGCAAAAAAAAAGCGTCCTTGCTCGCTCTTGCTCAAATACACTAAGGCAGGGCACTTACAAAAAAAGTTGTCTCCAACTAGACTTAAGAAACTTCGACAAGATTTTAGAAATAGGTGAAAACTATGCATGGGTCGAACCTAAAGTTACAATTTATGACCTTGTTACACAAACACTTAAATTAGGCCTTATCCCTGCTGTTGTCCCTGAGTTCAAGTCGATTACCATTGGTGGTGCAATTATGGGGGCGGCGCTTGAGAGCAGCTCTCATCGTTATGGGCAATTTAATGACATCTGCCTAGAGTATGAGCTACTACTTGGTGATGGCTCTGTTGTGACGGCCTCTGCTAATAAACACGCCGATTTATTTTATGGGATTAGCGGCTCGTATGGAACACTTGCTGTTTTGACAAAGGCCAAAGTGCGTCTGATCAAAGCTAAACCGTATGTTGCACTCAGCTACCTTTTAAAATTTCCAGAAGCTAAAGCTGACTTTTGTGATGCAGTCGCTCTTGCCCCAGGTGAAATCTGTACAATTGAAGCAGAGATGGTTGACCTACCTTTTTATCCCCTCTATCAACAAAAAGGCTCCTTTTTTAAACACATTTTAAGCTACCCGAGCCAAGAGAGTATGCACCTTAAAGAGTATCTCTTTCGCTTTGACAAAGGAGCTTTTTGGATGGGGCGCCAAATTCCTTTTGGAATGTCTATCCCTTCGAAATTTCTTTATCGCGGACTTCATACAATGCCTCAAAAAATGATTGCAAATCGTTTTTTTATCCACGATTATTACGTCCCAAGTGAACATGCTCAAGAAGTCTTTAACACCTTCAGCAAAGAGACCAATATCTATCCTATTTGGCTTTGCCCCATCAAAGGAACCACAACACCGCAATTTTTAGCACCTCATTACGGAAAAAAATCCTTTGTAAATATTGGGATCTATGGAAAGATAAAGGATTCTATATTTTTGTCGAGTAAACTTGAGCGAGATATTCTTTCTTTTGGGGGAAGAAAAATGCTTTATAGCTTAACTTACTATGACGAAGAAACATTTAATAAGGAGTATGATGCAGAACGTTATAGCCTGCTGCGTCAAAAATATCATGCTGAAGGAGCATTCCCCAGCCTATTTAATAAGGTATGCCAACAATCTATACCTCTAAAGACCACCATATCCGAAATAACCTGATCGATCCGAATGCTCTCGTTGTT
The DNA here is from genome assembly GCA_945861315.1 of Chlamydia trachomatis. Taxonomy (GTDB): domain Bacteria; phylum Chlamydiota; class Chlamydiia; order Chlamydiales; family JAAKFR01; genus JAJACK01. Next base: position 7,809 of record CAMAUB010000045.1, on the reverse strand, counting down.
TTGACAAAACTGCATCAGGCAGGCCATACGGCTTATCTAGTTGGTGGAGGTGTGCGTGACCTTCTCATGCATAAAAAACCAAAAGACTTTGACATTTCCACCTCAGCGCTTCCTGAAGATGTTAAGAAAATTTTTCGAAATTGCATTCTTATTGGAAGACGTTTTCGCCTAGCCCATGTCCGTTTTGGAAGACAAGTGATCGAAGTCTCCACTTTTAGAGCGGGTGATCCAACAGATGATGAACTGATTGTAAGAGATAATCTTTGGGGAACACCCGAAGAAGATGTCATGCGGCGCGACTTTACCATTAATGGTCTTTTCTATGATCCTCTAGACCATAAAATCATCGACTATGTTGGTGGCTTTAAAGATCTGCAAAATCATACTCTTCGTTCCATCGGCGACCCTCTTGTTCGCTTTAAACAAGACCCGGTGCGCATGATTCGGATGCAAAAATTCCGCGCACGTTTTGGCTTTCATGTAGATAAAAAAGCGCTTGCTGCTTTGGATAGTTGTCGTGATGATATCCAAAAAAGTTCTCCAGCACGTGTTCTTGAAGAAATTTTTCGTATGCTTGAATCAGGATCAGCAGAACCGTTTTTTCGCCTCCTTATTGAATCTAAAATCCTCCACCTACTTTTTCCTAAGCTTGCAACCTACTTTGAAGCAGAGCTAGGTGTTACAATCTACAACTATTTGAAAGCTGCTGACTCTATGAATACTCGTGGTAACTACCGTACGCTTGATCGCTCTATTTTAACAGCCGTGCTTCTATTTCCCATCCTGGATCAAAGAATTCAAGAAGAGAGTGACCCCGCTCCAAACCTAGGTCAAATCATGGAGATGACCTATGAACTGATTGATCAGCTTCTTTTTCAATCTTTTTCCCATTTTCCACGCAAGTTACGCCAAGGAGCACACTCCATTTTACATCTGCAATATCGTTTGACTCCACTTGGAAAGAAAAAACATCCAAGGCATCGCATTGTAAAGCAAAAAGCTTTTCCGGATGCACTCACCTTTCTCAAGCTCCGCTCGCTTGTTCAACCCATACACTTTAAAACTTATGAATATTGGAAACGCATCGATAAAACCGAACAAGATCAAGAGTGATGATGGTACCGAGTTTTGGTATCTTGGTCCACCGCTTGGGCCACCACCTGAAAAGGGAGCTCTGCCCGCTTTTTTTTACTTCTCCCTTTCTGGAGAAGAGAGCCTTTGTTTGCCTCCCTATAATGAACCTGCCGCCTTTTTTCAAGACCTTCCATGCCGCGTCTTCTCTCTCACTCTTCCAGGTCATGGCCCCCGTTTTGATAAATTTGTTGCCATGAACTATTGGGCTGAGCAAATGGCAGAAGAGACCTATTTCCTCGATTTTTTCTTTGAAAAAAGCGCCCAAGCGATCACCTGGCTCATTGAAAAAGGATACATTGCGTCTGATAAAATTGCATTTGGAGGATTATCTCGCGGTGCTTTTGCAGCAGCACATATTGCAGCTAGACAACCCAATGTTACAACACTTCTTGGCTTTGCACCACTCACTCGCCCCTCTCACCTCAAAGCCTTTTCCTCCTACCTTGAATTTCCCAAAATAAGTCACCACCTCAATCATCTTGACTTACATGCTATTGTCCCAAAATTATCGCATTTAAAGCAGTCGAACTTTTATATTGGTATGGAAGACACGCTCGTTGGTACCGACCACTGCATCAGCTTTGTCAAGGAAATGGCCGCAGCAAAAATGAATGTTGAGCTCACCCTCTATCCGTCTGTTGGGCATGGTGGACACGGCACACCACCTAAAATCTTTTTAGAAGGTGCGCAATGGCTCAAAACACAACTACTTAAGGAATAAATGTACTCAGTTGTCATTCCCATCCATAATGAAGAGGCCAATATCGAAGAGCTTATTGTTGAGCTTGAGCCTGTTATGAATTCGCTTGCTCATCCTTGGGAGCTTATTTGCGTGGATGATGGTTCATCAGACTCCAGCTTGCTCATCTTACAGAATCTGTGCAAAAGTCGTCCTAACATGCGTATTATTCGCTTCACCCGCAACTTTGGACAATCAAGCGCCTTTGCAGCCGGCTTTGAGCATGCCAAAGCAGAGTATATCATAACCCTTGATGGAGATCGACAAAACGATCCAAAAGACATTCCCAAACTTGCGGCGGCAGCTTTTGATGCCGATCTTGTTGTAGGTTGGAGAGTGCATCGAAAAGATACGTGGCAAAAACGGATCACATCCCGCCTTTCTAATGCAGTGCGCAGCCGCTTTTGCCGCGACGATGTGCACGATACGGGCTGCTCACTTAAAATCTACCGCAGACAAGCGCTCTGCCAAATCAAAATGTATAAAGGAATGCACCGTTTCTTACCTGCCTTGTTCAAAATTGAAGGATTTAAAGTGAAAGAGCTCCCTGTTAGCCACCGAAAACGAGCAGGGGGCAAAACCAACTATACATTCCTCAACCGCTCTATTGGGCCTATTGTCGATATGTTTGTTGTCCGCTGGATGCGACGACGCCACCTTAAACACAAAATACATGAAGAGATTACTCATATGGGGATAAAATGAGCTACTGTCTACTTTCAGGAGAACAAAGTGGGGATCAACTTGCAGCCTCTTTGCTTACAAAATTAGATGCTCCCTGCTTTGGCATGGGCAGTACTGAGATGGAAAAAACGGGATGTGAAATCATCGAATCCCCTTTGCATGTCATGGGTTTTGCCGCTGTTGCTTTTGCTCTGCCCAAAATTCTTGCGCAAATGGCTCGCCTTCAAAAAGCAATCCTCAAGCGCAATCCCAAAGCTGTGATCACAATCGATAACCCCGACTTTAGTATGTTCATAGCCAAACGTCTTCGTAAAAAAGGGTATAAAGGCAAGCTCATCCATCTTGTCTCCCCCTCTGTTTGGGCGTGGCGTAAAAATCGTATTCACACTCTAGCGAACACCATCGACCATCTGTTTACCATCCTCCCTTTTGAAGCGAGCTACTATGAAAAAACAAGCCTCCCCGTTACCTACATTGGTCATCCACTTGTCCATACAGTGAGTTTACACAAACACTCCCCTCTTAATTTGCCAGAAGATGTTATTGCTCTTTTTCCAGGCTCTCGCTCCCATGAAATTTCCGACAACCTCCCCCTACAGCTTGAAGCAGCAAAAGGACATCCCATTGCTATTTCTGTTGCCCGTCCAGAACTTGAGCCTCTTATCAGATGTCACACAAATGCTCCACTCATTCCAGCAGATAAGCGCTATGATCTGATGCACCAAGCTAAAGCAGCCATTGCCACATCGGGCACCATTGTTCTTGAACTTGGTCTTTGCCACACACCCACAATTGTTACCTATAAACTTTCTCCCTTCAACTACCTACTCACCCGTTATCTTTTCCGTGTTCACCTCCCCTACTACACCCTTCCAAACCTTGTCTGTGAGCGCGAAATCTTTCCCGAATTCATCCATAAAACCATTGATCCAAGAGAGATCACATGCGCACTTGTACGCCTAATTGCAAACCCTCAAATCTGCAAAAATGAATGTGCTCGTCTTATGACCCTGCTAAATGAAGGAGATTCTAGTGAAAAAGCCGCCAACATCATTATGTCCATGTCATAGTGGAAAATCGTACGCTGATTGCTGTGAACCCTATCACAATGGCAAGGCCGCACCTACACCCCTCGCTCTTATGCGCTCACGCTACAGCGCCTATGCACTTGATAATATTGATTACATTCTTCAAACAGGGCCTCAAGGTGAAGGATCACGCAAAGGTATTGAGCGCTTCTGCCTCGAAACATCTTTTAATGGCCTTGAGATTCTTGAAACCACAGACGATAGTGTCACCTTTAAAGCGATCTTAGAGCAAAATGGACACGATACTTCCTTTATCGAAAAAAGCCTCTTCAAAAAAATCAATGAGCGCTGGACTTACATCAAAAGACTTAATTGAGAGTAAATTTGTAGTGCATCTGACTACGTGATCCATAAATAATCACTGACTCCCCATTAAAAAAAATGGCTGAGTAACTAAGATTTGAAGAAGTTAAGTGGACACCAAACTTCACCCTCCTCTCTCTTAAACTTAAAATCATCATTACATGGTCAGGAGGGAAATAGTCTCTCTCCTCCGGCAATATTTGCAGTAAAATGGCTGCATAACGCCCATCAGGTCCAATTGAAAGTCCTTTGACCTTACTTCTTTTAGGAAGCTTCATAAGATGAGTACGTTTTCTTTTGCTTATCTGTAGCTTTGAGAGATGCCCTAACGTACAAAAAATAAGAGAGTCTTCTCCTGGAATTAGTTTAGCTAGGCCACAAATAGATTTTTTAATTGAAACTTGCATACTCTGTTTACTTTCTAAATTTAGAAGAGTTAATAAACCCATATTATCTTGATCAAATAATATCCTACCCCCTTTATAATCAACTAATTTGCCAGGAAAAGCTTGTCCCTCAAGTGTAGTGGGGTTGATTATACATAGAGTATATGGTTCAGAGGTAAGAGCTACAATCATTCCATAAGTAATCGTAAGTCCTGATAAATAGCCAGATGTAGAAAGCTGTATCTGCTTTAATTCATGCTTTTTCAAGACCATAATATCTTGCATATGTCCATGATCCGTGAAGGCTACAAAATCCTCCCCTTGGGCATGATAGGCAACTTTGAAATCGCGTCCATTGATTTTAGCGTACTTCCACAAGCATCCACAATCTCGCGTAGCCGAAAAATCAGAACGTACAGGAGATGGAAAAACCGCTTGCTGATTTTTTACAATCTTCAAAGATTCGAGAACTGCAAAAACACGACCGCAAAGATAGCCCAACACAAAATTTCGTGTTTTTGACACAAAGGGGGGAAGCTCCCTTTCTTCACACACACGCATCCAAAAGTATTTATCCATACACAAATATCTAAAGCGACGACATGTTCCTCCAACGCGAAAAAGAGCAAGAGCATCAAGCCTTCCAAAAATATTGAGAAGCAGTTCATCTGAGTAAAAAAGCAAGTCGCATTGCTGAGCTAAAGTCATCTTAACCTCCCAAGGTTTCTTAAAAACCTCAGTTTTGGGTTTATCCTAGAACTGAGGTTAAAAAGTAAGCGCTTATTGTCGAATCTTAATTAAATCATAATATTTCTCTTTTGCAAAGAAATATTTTTAAAATAATCTATCTGTCTGATTACAAGAGGTCTAGTGTGAAATAAACTATGCTATTTCTTGGCGAAATTTCTCGATGATGCGGTTCTCTACGAGCGCTGCTGCACCGCAAATGCCATTGATCAGCGCAGTTTTATTAGAGTGACCATGACATTTCACAACGATCCCATCAACACCGCAAAGAAGTGCTCCAGGATTTTTGTCATAGTTAAAGCGATTATAGAAATGAGAGACAACTTCAGATGCTCCATCTGTTTTGAAATTGGCATGAATATACTCAATGAAGAAAGAGGAGACTCCTTCACACGTTTTAAGAAAGACATTACCAGTAAAGCCATCTGTTACCATGACGTCAATGTGTCCATCAAAGACTTCACGCCCTTCAATGTTGCCAAGAAAATTATTTCCAAAAGCTTCTCGAAGTAGTTGATACGTCTCTTGAACTTCTTTGGTTCCTTTTCTCTCTTCAACACCAATATTGAGCAAGCCCACTTTGGGATTTTCAATACCATGAATCAGCTTGCGGTAGGTGGCCCCCATTTTTGCATAGGAAATGAGATGGCTTGGTTTGGGCTTGATGTTAGCTCCAACATCCAAGACAACAGTCCCCTTGTGCCCATTGGGCATGATGACAAGCAGTGCCGGCCTTTCCATGCCTGGAAGCATGGTGAGGTGGAACATAGCAGTTGCAACAAGCGCTCCTGTGTTTCCAGTTGAAACTAACGCATCAACTTTTTTCTCTTTGAGCAATTGCATCCCAACTGCCATAGAAGATTTTTTTTTGCGTCGAAGTGCAAACAAGGGGGATTCCCCCATTTCTATGGTCTCTTCAGCAATGACAAAATTCCCTGTAAGGGTACTTGCCGTTTGCTCATCGGCGATGTAGGTGAATTCGTAGGGAAGTTCTGCGGCTGCTTCATAGATATGAGCAGGAGGTTGATCCCCCCCCATCAGATCAATTGCAATACGCATTTATCCTTGCCCTGCACCCTCTTCTTGCTTGAAGACAATCTTTCCATTGTACTGACCGCAAGAGGGACAGATACGGTGAGAAAGACGAGGCGTTCCACAGCTTGCACAAGGAACGAGGTTTTTTGGTTTTTTCGCGTGATGTGATCGACGTGAATTTTTCTTCGCATGCGAGGTGCGATTGCGCGGCACTGCCATGATTATTTCTCCTTTGAAAAATATTTTTTAATTTCTTCTCTCTGCGGACAGCTTCCAACATTGCACTCTGCCCTAGAGGGTAACCCTAATAATATAGCTTCTCTTAGGAAATCTTCCATTTGGAAAACACCTGATTTTAGTTCGTTTATCTTCTGCGTGTGCACAATAGAGGGGACCTCTAGAGGAACATCCACTCCTTCATTACAAATGGCACACGCTATAGTTGCCTTCGTCCGAACACAAAGACGTAAAACAAAATTTTCACTTGAAACAAAGGCTTCACCTTTTACCTCTATAGGAGAGCAAAAGTTTAGCTCCTGCTCCTCAACTTCCATAAAGGTGGGCTCGAAGGATTCAGAAATTGTCTCAATTTCTCCCTCCCTAAGGCGATGGATATAAATTTTAAAGCGATCGTCTCTCATTTGTCGGAAGACAAGAGTAGCTTAGAAATCCTTTTTATTCAAGTTGTTTGGGTATAACTCTGATTCACTCACCTAATAAAGCTAAGGTCTCTATGTAGGTTGGTGAAATTCAAAATGATGCCACCCGAAAGGCTTAACGGCTAAAATAATCAGATATATTTCGAAAATTAGGTAGAAAAGATAGGTGAAATAGGCTATAGTATGTCCAAAAAAGAATATCAAACTGGGACAGTGCAATTCCCTATACACTTCTTCCGCTTCCTGTGTATAGGCTAATAAATTTTTTAAGAAAGATGATTTTTGAAAGACTATTCTCTTCGCATCTGTCCCTCTATACCGAAAAGGCTACCAGATGGACAACGATATCCTCCTTAACATCGAATCTAAAGAAACAAGGTATGCTCATCTAAGAAATGGGCAGCTTGTCGATCTTGTTGTTGAGCGAAAAAAAGCACGCCAGTTAACTGGCAATATCTATCGGGGGAAGGTCACAAACATCCTCCACAATATTCAATCAGCATTTATTGATATCGGTGAATCTGAAAATGGCTTCATCCATATGTCTGATATCTTGGAAAACACCAAGAAGTTTGAGCAAATGTTTGATATGGATTTTGATCTCGACTACGACATCTCTGAGGTTGACACGCGTAGATCAAGGAACATCAACATTGAGGAAGCCTTAAAAAGCGATCAGAATGTTTTGGTACAAGTGGTAAAAGAACCAATTGGAACAAAAGGTGCTCGTTTAACTTCAAATATTTCAATTGCAGGGCGCTACCTTGTGATGTTGCCAAACTCTCCTCACCGTGGAGTTTCACGCAAGATTGAAGATCGCAGTGCGCGTGAGAGGTTAAAGAAGTTGATTCAGGCATTTGAGATGCCACAAGATATGGGACTCATTTGCCGTACAGCAAGTGTGCACGCTTCAACTGATAGTTTGATTGAAGAGGCAAATGAGCTGCATCAAACTTGGGTTGAAGTGATGCAAAAATTTGATAAATCTACTAAACCAACGCTTCTGTTTGAAGAATCTGATCTGATCAAACGAG
>CAMAUB010000044.1 GCA_945861315.1 Chlamydia trachomatis | reverse complement strand
TGTGCTTGATGAAGCTGACCGTATGCTAGATATGGGTTTTATCAATGATGTGCGCAAGATCCTCAATCTGATGCCAGGTAAACGGCAGAATTTGTTGTTTTCTGCAACTTTCTCAAATGAGATCAAAAAACTTGCTAATAGCTTTCTAAAAGAACCGGTGCTAGTCGAGGTGGCTCGCCAAAATATTGCATCAGAGCATGTAGAACAACTGATCCACCCTGTTGATCGCAAACGTAAGCATGAACTATTATCGCATTTGATTAAATCACAAAACTGGCAGCAAGCATTGGTCTTTACACGCACAAAACATGGTGCAAATCGCCTCGCGCAGCAGCTACAAGACGACGGAATTAGTACGGCAGCAATCCATGGAAATAAGAGCCAGGGAGCTCGCACACTTGCACTCTCTCGTTTTAAAGATGGTCAAGTACGCATTCTTGTTGCAACAGACATTGCAGCACGAGGTTTAGATATTGACCAACTTCCCCATGTGGTCAATTTTGATCTACCCAATGTTCCTGAAGATTATGTACATCGTATTGGGCGCACTGGCCGCGCTGGTTATAAGGGACAAGCCATGTCACTTGTTTGTATCGACGAGCACCCACTGCTGCGTGAGATAGAACACTTGATCAAACGTGAATTACCAAAGATGGTGATTCCAGGGTATGAACCAGACCCTTCGATTCGCAAAGAGCCGATTCAAAAACCCTCAAGAGGTCGGCGTGGTAGCGCTCCTTCATTTGGCAAACAGTCTAAGCGAAAAGGTTCCTCAAAAGGGATGCGTAAGGTGAGGTAAAAGTGTGATGGATATCGAAAGATATCCATCACTAGATCAATGAAGTTCTACCCTATCGCTTTTTTGGATTGGGTTGTGTTTGTTGTGGCTGAGCTGGTCTTTGCTCAGGAGAACGCTGTGGCTCTCTGCCAGGTTGTTGCTGACGCTCTGGCTCACGGTTACGTTCTGGTTGATTTGGTCTTTGATTGTCTTTTTTTTTGTTCGGCATAGTGTCCCCGTTTATTAAGGAATAATTAAATAGCTCACTCTATTGAATGGCTTAATCCCCATATAACCAGAAACCCTATACTTTTTCAAACTATATACAATAAATATTTTATTAATCACTCTGTTTTTGAGATTTATAGCTGAAAAATAAGAGCTTATACGCTCTTTAATCATGGCATTTAAAGGAAAAAACGGTACTATTTCGTGTAAAAAATCATGACTGAACTATTTTTTCCAGAAATCTGTGACGGAGAAGACAAATCATCTCCTTTTAAAAACTGTATCCGAAAACGGTATCGTCACATCCGTAAATGGGCAAAGCGTACGAGCAGTGATTGTTTCCGCATCTATAACCATGAAATCCCTGAATATCGTGTTGATATCGATTTCTATGCAGGTCGCTTTTGTGTCCACTACAGACCACATTACCGTGATGAGATTGAGATTCCCGAAGATCTAGGACTTGAGGTTGAAAAAGTGCTTTACGAACTCTTTGGAGCCCATGAAGATCTCATCTTTTGGAGAACTCGCTTTAGGCGGGAGAAAACTGAGCAGTATGAAAAAATCAGTGAAATAAAAGATTTTTTCGTCGCTCATGAGTATGGGGTTAAGTTCTACATCAACCTTCTAGACTACCTGGACACAGGTCTTTTTCTAGACCACCGGCAAACGCGTAAAATGGTTGCCTCACTCGCTAAAGGCAAGCGACTGCTTAATCTTTTTGCTTATACGTGTTCTTTTAGTGTGCACGCCGCACTAGCTGGTGCTTCGTTCACAAAAAGCGTTGATATGTCCAATACCTATCTCGCTTGGGGTGAAAAAAACTTCTTGCTCAACTCTCTCACCTTTGAAAATAACCAACTTGTTCGTGCTGACTGCTTAAGATTTTTAGAAAGTGAGAATGAAAAGTACGATTTGATTGTTATTGATCCACCCACGATCTCACGCTCCAAGAAGATGGATCAAATGTTTGATGTACAAGAAGATTATCCATTTCTAATTTTTCAATCCTTGAAATTGCTCGCTCCTGGTGGAATCATTTTTTTTAGCACCAATTCTCGCAAATTCGCCTTTGATCCAACTCTGTTTGAAACATGCTTCATCCAAGAAATTTCTCATAAAACCCTTCCAATTGATTTTTCCGATCCCAAAATCCACCGCTGCTGGAAAATTTCTAATAACCTGAGTTTTGGGTTTATCCCGTAGATATTCAGAGGAGATTTCTCGAAAATTTTTGGGATTTTTTCCGAAGGGAAGGGTCTTGTACCCTTTTCGAGGAAAAAAGCGCAAAAAGATCGAGAAAGATCCCTGAAGATCTCTGGGATAAACCCAAAATTCAGGTTAATAAGGAAGAAAAGATTTGATAGGGTAGACAGTTTTTCATTAATTGCGCATATTGAAAATATGAGTGATAAGCCAACTTTAACAACTACGGCAGGAGCTGCTCTGCCAGATAATCAAAATTCTCTGACAGCTGGACCTTTTGGTCCACTTTTGATGCAAGACTATCAGCTTATTGAAAAGCTGGCACACCAAAACAGAGAGCGCGTTCCAGAGCGGCCAGTTCATGCGAAAGGATGGGGTGCTTTTGGTACGCTTACGATCACAAATGCTATTACGCGCTATAGCAAGGCTTCTATTTTTTCTACAGTCGGCAAGAAAACGCAGATGCTTGCCCGTTTTTCAACCGTTGCAGGCGAGCTTGGTGCTGCTGATGCGGAGCGAGATGTACGCGGATTTGCACTCAAGTTCTACACGGAAGAGGGCAATTGGGACATGGTAGGAAACAATACTCCTGTCTTTTTTGTCCGTGACCCCTATAAATTTCCTGATTTTATCCACACGCAAAAGAGGCACCCTCGCACAAATATGCGCTCACCAACTGCGATGTGGGATTTTTGGTCGCTCTCTCCAGAGTCTTTACATCAAGTGACCATTCTTATGTCAGATCGTGGCCTTCCAACTAGCGTACGGCATATGAATGGCTATGGCAGTCATACCTACAGCTTTATCAACGCTTCTAATGAACGCTTTTGGGTTAAGTTTCACTTCAAGACGCTTCAGGGACACAAACATTGGACCAACGCAGAAGCAGAAGCTGTTGTTGGAAAGACGCGCGAGTCGACTCAAGCTGATCTTTATGGCTCAATTGAAAAGGGAGACTACCCTCGTTGGCGCTTTTGCATACAAGTGATGCCTGAGATTGATGCTGAAAAGATGCCCTTTAATCCATTTGATCTTACAAAAGTTTGGCCTCACAAAGACCACCCCTTGATAGATGTTGGAATCATGGAGCTTAATCGCAACCCAGACAACTATTTTGCAGAAATTGAGCAAGCAGCCTTTAGTCCTTCTAATTTGGTGTTAGGTATTGGACCTTCTCCAGATAAGATGTTGCAAGCACGTTTGTTCGCCTACGCCGATGCCCATCGTCACCGTCTTGGAACCCATTACGAAGCGCTGCCTGTCAATGCCCCAAAGTGCCCTGTGCATACTTATCACAAAGATGGAGCGATGCGTTTTTTTCCAAATAATTCCAATCCAGACGCATACTATGAACCCAACTCGTTTGGTGGACCTGTGCAAAAATCTGATGAGAAGCAGCCTCCTCTAAAAATATCGGGGGATGCCGATCGCTATAACCATCGCGTTGGCAATGATGACTTTTTTCAACCTCGCGCTTTGTTCAACCTTTTTAACAAAGAGCAAAAAGAGCGGTTATTTTCAAATACTGCTCAAGCGATGGAAGGCGTTCCCTCTTTTATTATTGAGCGTCAGCTAAAGTTATTTCATCAGGTGCATCCAGAGTATGCCATTGGGGTTAGATTTTTCCTTGGTCACTCCTAATATGCAAGCGAAGATTATGGCTATTTTCTCTCTTCTCCTTTTTTTGACCTCTTGCACAGTATCGATGTCACGGCAAGAACAAGTTGAAAATATTCTACCAACCCCTTCTATTGACACGAGCATAGCAACTGCGCTGCAAGAGAAGACTTTTATCCCAAATGGTTGGCCAAGCTCTAATTGGTGGGAGGGCTATGGCTTGTGTGAACTCAATCAACTCATAGAAAGAGCTCTTGTATGCAACCCTTCAATCCAAGCAGCACAAACACGTATCGCTTTTGCTGGCAGTCAAGCGGTGATTGCTCATGCAAAATTACGTCCCTTGATTTACTTTGATGCATCTGATGAATGGGATTACTTGAGCCAAACAGGTCTTTATCGAGCACTTAATCCCACGATTGCTCTAAGCAACAGCATTATTGATTTTAGCCTCTCATTTTTTTATGAATTTGATTTTTGGGGCAAATACCGCAATCGTTTTCAAGCCGAAATCGGTAAGCAACAAGCTGCAATTGCTGAGACGGCGCAGGCGCAGTTAATTATTTCAACCGCTTTAGCCCAAGCTTATTTTGCCCTGCAAACAAACCTTGTGCGCAAAAGCCTTTATGAACAGTTCTACCAAGTTAGGTCCAACTATTTCAAACTGCAAACTAAGTTGTTTCACAGTGCATTAGACTCTAGATTAGAACCTCTTCTTTCACAAGAGGATCTCTTTGAGGCTCAACAGTGGCTTGCTGATATTGAGCAAGAAATAGCTGTGAATCGTCATGTGATTAATGTTTTAGCAGGCAAAGGTCCCGATGAGCCTTTGCTATGTCAACAGCCCCTACCTCTGCTACCAACAACTTTATCTTTGCCAACAGATATCTCAATCAAACTGCTTCGTCGCAGGCCCGATCTTATGGCTCAAAATTGGAGAATAGAAGCTCTAGCACATGAGGTTGGCGCTGCTAAGGCTGAATTTTTACCCGATGTCAATCTCGTAGCTTTTGCTGGATTTCAAAGTGGTTCATGGTCAACACTCTTTGATTGGATTAGTAAGACCGTAAGAGTTATCCCAGGCCTTAGCTTACCGATTTACACAGCATGCGCTATTCAAGCAAATGTAGATGCAAAAAAAGCGTTGTTCAATGAGGCAGTTTTTGAATACAACGACCTCATCTTAAAAAGCTTTCAACAAGTAGCCGATCTTCTTGCAATTGGACATGCCGTTTATGATGAAAAAGAAAAACAAACACAGATCGTAACAAACTCAAATCTGCGTTATCAACTCACCTCCTTAAGGCAACAAAAGGGACTTGACAATGCGCTCACAACCTATCAATTTCGTGAACAAATGCTGCAAAAAGAGCTTGATGATGTTCAATTGCTCTATGAGCAATATGTTGTCACTATTGCCCTTATTAAAGCCTTAGGCGGTGGATATGACTGCTCAGTGGGGACTTAAGATTCAAAAACGAAAAAAAATCACTCTCTATTTTTGGGTTATTTGTTTGATCCTACTCATTGCAGCTCTGCTCGTTTGGCTATTCTATTTTAAGCATATTGAATACACAAATGATGCTTATGTACAAGGAAATCAAACCTATATCACTCCCCTACATCCTGGATTTGTAACCTCAATCCAAACAGATGATTCTTTCCTTGTAAAAGAGGGGCAGCTCATCGTTACACTTGACCAAACCGATGCGAAAATTGCACTGGAACAAGCGCAAGAGAATTTGGCACAAACTGTTCGCACTGTTTGTGAGCTGTTCCACCAAGTATTTGTCTACAAAATGGAAATAGAGCTGAAAAAAGCTGAGCTAATTCGTGATATTCAAGACTATTTTCACAGAGAAGAAGTGGTGCTTGAGCAAGGTGTCTCCATTGAAGAGTATGAACACGCTCTTGCCGCTTTGCGCGCTCAATACGCTTCTCTTGAGATGAGTGGTGCGCTCTACCATCGTTCACTTGCTGCTGTTCGCAGCACATCTATTTACAATCATCCTCTTGTCATATCCGCATGTGACTCTGTACGTGATGCATGGGTCTATCTTTATCGCTGCAATATCTACTCCCCAGTAGAGGGGCTAGTTGCCCAGCGCACAATTCAAGTTGGTATGTGGACTCCTGCTGGACAGCCTCTCATGAGTGTCATACCTCTTGATCAAATCTGGGTAAATGCGAACTACAAAGAGACCCAGCTAAAATCCATTCGACTTGGCCAAAATGTTGATATCATAGCAGATCTTTGGGGCATGAAACACGTTTTTCATGGGACTGTTGTAGGATTGCCAGGTGGCGCTGGCAACGTATTTTCTTTATTGCCTCCTCAAAATCTTTCCGGAAATTGGATCAAAATTGTTCAACGACTACCCGTGCGCATTGCACTAGATCCTAAAGAATTTTTGCAATTTCCCCTGCGCCTTGGCCTTAGTTGTAAAGCCATTGTAGATATTCGTGATAAAGGAGGGAAAATGGTTCCAGATACAACAGTTGGATCACCACACTATCAGACATCCATTTTTCAACTAGAAGAGATAGGAGATCGTGAGTTGATGGATACAATTATAGCCAATAACCTAGATCCTCAGCTAACAGAGTACGCAAAACAACCTCTAGAATTGCCCGAATTGATACTAGAATTTCAACCACTCTTAGAAGAGGCTTACATCATGGATTGCACGATCAAAAATGCGATTTTCAAAGACAAAGGGCCCTAATCCTAATGAATACACAACAACAACTCTCCTCATTTTTTTTCATTAACCTATTTATTGCTCTGTTTCTAGCTGTTGCTTATAACACAATCACTAACATGGCAGGCCTATACATTACCTCAGCACTAGGTGGTAGTATCGAGATCTCTGTTTATTCAATGGTCTTTTTTGGAGTTGGAACCCTCTTCACTATTCCACTTGCCCATCCTCTTGCAGATCGATTTGGCACTATTAAAGTGCTTGTCTATAGCCTAATCCTGTATGCTATTTTTTCACTATTTTGTGCGCGATCCTCCACCTATTTTTTTTTTAATACGCATCGATTCATGCTCGGAGTTGCCTCAGGTCCTATCTACATTTTATGTAGAAAGTTAATCATTGGCCACACCTCTTTAGGAAGACTAAACATTTGTTCGACGATGATTGTTTTGTGTTTTTCTATATCCCCTATTTTAGGAGCTTGTTTTGGTGCTTGGCTAGCTTATGAAGGGTTTTGGAGGTGGATTTTCTATGTAAATATACTCATTGCTCTAGTATTGGCAGGTTATTTTTGGCACTATTTTAAAGATCTTGAAGCTCCACTGAGCTCTCCTTTGCCCTTTGATACAGTTGGCTATCTATTTTTTTCTATTGGAGTTGGAGCTCTAGTTACTGCACTAACGCTTGCACAACAACTTGATTGGTACCGCTCAATGACCATTGTTGTTTTGCTGTTGATTGCACTTCCCTCATTAATTTTCTTTATCATCTGGGAATTAAACCATCCTCACCCTGCCATTGCACTTAATTTACTGCGCACTGCTATGCTCT
Source organism: Chlamydia trachomatis (assembly GCA_945861315.1). Taxonomy (GTDB): domain Bacteria; phylum Chlamydiota; class Chlamydiia; order Chlamydiales; family JAAKFR01; genus JAJACK01. Next base: position 1,923 of record CAMAUB010000044.1, on the reverse strand, counting down.
CATATGCATTGATAAACATGGCTATCTTATTTGCGACCTATTTCGGCATGATTATTTTGATTAGTCTTTGGCTAAATATTTATGTCAACTATACGCCACTGTGGATTGCCGTCTTAATCGGTGCCATGGGTATAGCTGGTGTGATTGGCTATTTTATCAGTAAAAATATCTTGCGTTATTTCGATCCTCGCCTAACTCTTGCTGTTGCAATTCTAGTATTTGCAAGCTCTTGTTATTACTCTACCTATTTTGATGTTGAAATAGACTTCTTCCATCTAGCTATTGCGCGCTCCCTAGCAGGACTTGGACTTGTGCTCTTTCTTTTTCCTGTTTTCAAACTTGCTTACGCTTCTTGTGACTCGAAACAAGGTCCAAATATTTTCTGTTTGCTACAACTGACTCGCTCTTTATTTAGTAGCCTTGGAGCAGCGCTTTTCGTCATTTTATGGCAAAGACGGCAAATTTTTTTCCATGAACGGCTAGCAGAGGGATTAACGGTTTACTCGCAATTGACTTCTAACTACTTTCAACGAGCCCACCAAACCTTTGATTTAACCACAGGACAATCTACAGAGCAGTTAAACATCTTTTTGGATCAACAAGCAACATCGCTTGGACTTAATGACGCATTTGGATTTATGGGATATATATTGCTAGGATTACTGCTTTTGCTGGTTTTTAGCTTTCCGCTAGAAAAAATCTACACAAAAAGATCCATTTAATACCAATTACAAGAAATAAGGTCACAAACTCACACCATCTCGCACAGCATCTTTGATCAACCCTTTGACGCGGTGAAAATTATCATTCCGGATTTAATCGACTATATCATTCCGGATTTAATCGACTATAAACCCAAAATTGAGGTTAATAGCTAAGCCAATACCTCAAAAGCGTTGTAATTGCTTGAGGCATTTCCATTGGACTCATATGGCCAGAGTCATCGACAATGGCCAATTTGGCATCTCGAATCTGATTGACAAGTTCCTTGTGTTCTTCAAGGAAAAAGTTTTTGTCACAACCTGCATGAATAACTAATGTAGGACAGGCAATGGTTGGCAATATAGATTGACACTCCTCTCTTTGAAGCATGGAGAGCTCTTGATGAATAAAAACATCACTGCCCATACCCAAAAACATTTTTCTTACAGCATCTTTTACTAAGGGATTAAAGACTAACGCATCTACTATTTCTTCTACGACCTTTGGAAACTCTCCTCTTTGCGCCTTTTGAACCATTTCCTGACGTCTGTTTTTTTTCTCTTGCGAATCGCTGCGCGCCGTTGTATTTAATAAACAAAGTTTACTCACACGAGAAGGGGCGGCTCGCATAACCTCCAAACAAAGCCATCCACCCATAGAGTGTCCAGCAAGAGCAAATTTTGCAGGAGCTTCTTTTAAAATAGCTTGAACCATTTTCTTAGGAGTATCTTGGGAAGAGGAGATAATTTGGATGGCTGCTAGATCACTTAAATGCAAAGTTTGATGTTGCCAAAGAACCTTATTCGATAAAAGCCCGGAAAGCAAAACTAGATTTGTTTTCATTTTATACCCATTCTTGATAAGAAGTAGTTATAGAAGAAATTTCTAATTAATGCGAGGGAGTTGCAAAACTCGCTTCGCGGTGCAAATTCGATGATGGCAAAGCGAGGGCGGATTTGCACCCGAATGGAGTTTTGCAATTCCCTCGATACAGGAGATAGTGAAAAAACGCATCATTATTTTACTTATAATCCTTGCTATCATAGTAATAGGTGTTGCTGCTTATTTTCTTTTTTTACGAAAAAATGACGGGAATACAATCACTGTGTACGGCAATGTTGATGTGCGTCAAGTTGATATTGGATTTCGTGTTGCAGGACAAGTTGAAGAATTGTTTTTTGAAGAGGGTGATTTAGTTTCTAAAGGGAAATTAATGGCTAA